>JBDTUL010000383.1:0-6309 GCA_040007735.1 Gammaproteobacteria bacterium
CCCCCACCCGCCACCAACGCACCCCCATCCGCTCCGTGGCTATAATGCCGCCCATGAAAGCCGACTGCGCCCGCAAGCTTTCGACACTGGGCATCCGCCCAACCGCCCAGCGCGTCCAGATCGCGGAGCTGCTGCTGTCCGCGCCCCAGCACCTGTCGGCCGAGCAGATCCTGGCCAGCCTGCGATCCCTCGGCGCGCGGGTGTCGAAAGCCACGGTCTACAACACGCTGAACCTCTTCGCCTCCCAGGGCCTGATCCGCCAGCTGTCCGTAGACGGAGCGCGCGCCTGGTTCGATTCAAACGTGGTGCCGCACTACCACTTTCATGACGAGGCGACCGGCGCCCTCACCGACCTGGCCGTTCCGGAAGTCGAATTCAGCCGGCTCCCCCCGCCGCCTCCGGGCATGGAAGTCGCGGGCATCGATCTGGTGATTCGTCTGCGAAAAAAGCTGTAGAATCCGCGCCCTCGTTGCGAGCGCCCGGCGGGTCCGGTCCCTTGCGGGGTCGCCCAAACGCGATCCACAGTGCCGTCTTAGCTCAGTTGGTAGAGCACATCATTCGTAATGATGGGGTCCACAGTTCGATTCTGTGAGACGGCACCACTTGCAGGGGGGCATTTCCAGTGCGCCCCAGCATCTCAGATCGGCGCAACTGCGCATCCCCCTGCCGTGTTAAGGGGAAGAATCGCACCGTGCGGTTTAAACTTATATTCCCCGGCGCGTGTCTTACCGGCGCCACTTTCCGGCCTCGATTGGCCCCAGACAAGGACCTAGCGTGGGCGCGTACCCTGAACATCCCGCAGACGATCAGCCCGAGCGGAAAGACTCGGTGACCTGGCTTCCCCGAGACAGGCTGGCGCACGGTGCAGCCGTGGCCACCCCGCCCGAAACACCTGCTTACGGCACGTCGCCGGACAGCACCGGCACGAACCGTTCACGCTGGATCATCGGCGTCATCATCGCGGTCATCGCGGTGGCCGCCCTGCTTTGGGCGCGCCATGTCATGGCGCCCAAGATCCCCGTGGCGGCGCTCGCACAACAGGGTCAATTGCCCCTCGTCAGCGTCATTGCGCCCGGCGTGAAGTCCGTGAAATCCACGGTAAGCTTCAACGGCACCATCCATGCTCGTTACGACATGCCCATCAGCCCCGAAGGGGAAAGCGGCCGAGTCATCGCCGTGATGGTGGAAGCCGGAGATCGTGTGAAGCGGGGCCAGCTGCTGGCACGGCTCGATGAATCGGTGCTGCGTCCGCAGTTGAACCGTCTCGCGGCATCTCTCGAAGAGTCGAAGGCCCAGGCGTCGCTGTCCGCTGCGGAATACAGGCGCGCCCAGGGCGTGGAAGCCGCCGGCGCGCTGTCGGCTGAGGAAATCGCGCGGCGTCAGGCCGCCGCGGTCACTGACCAGGCGAAGGTGAAAGTCGCCGCCGCAATGTTGGCCGAGCAGGCAGCCCGACTCGCCAAGACACAGATTCGCGCGCCGTCGGATGGCATCGTGCTCACGCGCAGCGCCGAAGTCGGCCAGACGGCGAGCCCTGGTGGTGAGCCTCTGTTCCGTCTGGCACGAGACGGTGAGATGGAAATGCGCGGGCAGGTGGCCGAGCGCGATCTCGCGGCGCTGTCAATGGACCAGGGCGCGCAGATCTATCTGACCGGCATCGCGAAGCCGTTCCAAGGCAAGGTGCGGCTGCTCGGCGCCATCATCGATCCGCAAACCCGGTTGGGCGACATTCGCATCTCGCTCGCACCCAGCCCTCTCATTCGTCCGGGTGCGTTCGCGCAGGGCGAGGTCATCGTCAGCACGGCTCAACGTCCGGTTCTTCCGCAAACCGCTGTGCTCTCCGACGCGGCGGGCACCTATGTGCTCGTGGTTGGCGACGACAGCAAGGCAAAACGCCGGGCGGTGCGCGTGAGCGACACCACGGCTGAAGGCCTCGTGATTTCCGAGGGGCTGATCGGAAACGAGCGCGTCATTACGACGGCCGGCGCGTTTCTCCGCGCGGGCGAGCAGGTGAAGGTCGTCGAGGCCAAGCCAGAACAATCCTGATTGCCGGGGTCGCTGTTCCGTCATGAAAAACATGTCCGCGTGGGCCATCCGGCACCCCGTCACCCCGGTGGTGCTGTTCGTCGTGCTGTTCTTCATGGGCGTGGTGGCGTTCATCCGGCTGCCCATCAACCAGAACCCCGACATCTCGTTCCCCTACGTCATCGTCGGTGTGTCGCAGCCCGGCGCGGCGCCCACGGAGATCGAAACCCAGATCATCACGAAGGTGGAAGGCGCCGTCGCGAACATCGGCGGCGTGAAGCACATCCAGTCCACCGCCATGGAAGGCCAGGCGAACACCGGCATCGAATTCCAGATCGGCACTCCCGTCGATCGCGCGGTCTCGGACGTGCGCGACGCCGTCTCGAAGATTCGCAGCGAGCTGCCTGAAGGCATTCAGGAGCCGGTGGTCCAACGCGTGGACATCGATGGCGGCGCCATCGTGTATTACGCGGTGAGCACCACGTCGATGTCGGAAGAAGAACTCTCCTGGTTCGTCGACAACACGGTCAGCAAGCGGATGCTGTCGATTTCGGGCGTGGCGCAGATACAGCGCGGCGGCGGTGTGAGCCGCGAGATTCGCATCGAGCTCGACCCGGCGCGCATGCAAGCGCTGGGTGTCACCGCCGTGAACGTGAATCTTCAGCTGCGTACTTTGAATCTCGATGCGCCCGGTGGGCGCGCGCAGGTTGGCCGCGGCGAGCAGGCTATTCGCGTGCTGGGCGGAGCCAAGACCGCCGAAGCGCTCGCGGATACGCAGATCACCTTGCCCGGCGGCCGCGTCGCGCGGCTCGCGGATATTGCAGACGTTCGCGATGGCGTCGCCGAGATCCGCTCCATGTCGCGTTTGAACGGCAGGCCGGCGACCACGTTCGGCGTGTTTCGCTCGAAGGGCTCGTCCGACGTCACCGTGTTCAACGATATCGAACGCGAGGTCGCGGAAATCCGCACGCAATTCCCGCAGGTGAAGATCGATCAGGTGTTCACCACGGTGGACAACACTCGCATTCAGTACGAGTCCTCGCTCCTCACACTGATCGAAGGCTCACTGCTTGCGGTGCTCGTGGTGTGGCTGTTCCTGCGTGACTGGCGCGCCACGGCAATCTCGGCGCTGGCCATTCCGTTGTCGGCGATTCCCACGTTCGCGTTCATGTACTGGATGGGCTTCACGCTGAACGGCATCAGCCTTCTCGCCCTGTCGCTGGTGGCCGGCGTGCTGGTGGACGATGCCATTGTCGAGATCGAGAACATCGTTCGACACATGCGCATGGGCAAGTCCGGCTTCCAGGCCGCGCTCGACGCGGCGGACGAGATCGGCCTCGCAGTGGTGGCCACCTCGGCCACCATCATCGCCGTGTTCGTGCCGGTGAGCTTCATGTCCGGCATCGTGGGGCAGTTCTTCATTCAGTTCGGTCTCACCGTCGCGGCCGCAGTGTTCTTCTCGCTGCTGGTGGCGCGTCTCATCACACCTGTGATCGCCGCTTACACGTTGCGGGCTGACAGCCTGCCCGCGCACAGTGATGGGCCGATCATGAACTGGTACATGAAGTTCCTGCGCCAGTGCGTGGTGCATCGGTGGCGCACGTTGGCCGGCGGCACGGCTTTCTTCGTGCTGTCGGTCCTGGCGTTGAGTCAGGTGCCTACGTCCTTCATCCCGCAGGCGGACGTCTCGAATTCGCAGCTGCAGATAGAGTTGCCGCCAGGCGTGCGGCTCGAAGACACCGCAGCCGTGTCGAACGCGGCGTATCAGATCCTCCGGCGCCACCCGGAAGTCACGAACGTGGTGGAGTCCATCGGCGGCAGTGAAGGCGACGAGGTGCGCAACGGGAGTTTGTACATCTCTCTCGTGCCGGCCAAGAAGCGCAAGCTTTCCCAGGTGCAGTGGGAAAAGAAAGTGCTCGAGGAGCTGCGGCAGATTCCCGACGCGCGCATGAATTTCCAGAACTTCAGTGGCGCAAGCGAAGGGCGCGACATCACGCTTTACGTCGCTGGTGACAACGCCCCGCTCGTTGAAAGCACAGCGGCGACAATCGTCGCGCAGATGCAGACGTTGCCGGAGCTTCGCGAGCCGCGCATCAACGGCGACCTGCAGCGCCCCGAAATCGTGATTCATCCGCGGCTGGATCTGGCCGCCGAGATGGGCGTGACCGTTCAGAGCATCAGCCAGACTATTCGCATCGCAACCCTCGGCGATCTGCCGCAGAACGCCGCCAAGTTCTCTTTGACGGATCGGCAGGTGCCCATCCGCGTGAGCCTGCTCGAAAGTGCGCGGCGGGATCTCTCCACGCTCGAGAATCTGCCCGTGCCCACCAGCAACGGCGCAACGGTGCCGCTCAAATCGGTCGCCGATATCACCTTCGGCCAGGGGCCCACGAAAGTGCGCCGCTATAACCAGAGCCGGCGCGTCGCCATCGAGGCAGACCTGAACGGCGTGCAGCTGGGCGACGCTCTGAAGAAAATCCACGAACTGCCCACCGTGAAGAACATGCCGCAAGGCGTGGAGCTCATCGAGCGCGGCGACGCCGAGGTGATGAAGGAGCTGTTCACGGGCTTCGCTATCGCCATGGGCACGGGCATCCTGATGGTGTTCGCGGTTCTGGTGCTGCTGTTCGCTCGCGTATTCCAGCCCATCACCATTCTCTCGGCGCTGCCACTGGCCATCGGCGGCGCGGCCATCGCGTTGCTGATCACGAACACACCGTTCTCGTTGCCGGTGGTCATCGGGTTCCTGATGCTGATGGGCATCGTGGCGAAGAACTCCATCCTGCTGGTCGACTTCGCCATCGAGGAAGTGCGCGCCGGCAAGGACCGCATGACCGCCCTGCTCGAGTCCGGCCACAAGCGTGCCCGGCCCATCGTCATGACCACTGTTGCTATGATTGCCGGCATGCTTCCCGTTGCGTTCGGCTTCCATGGCGATTCGTCCTTCAGGGCGCCCATGGCGGTAGCGGTGATCGGTGGGCTGCTCACCTCGACGTGCCTCACGCTCGTCATCGTGCCGGCGGCTTTCACGCTCATCGACGATCTCGAGAGGTGGCTCGGCCCCAAGGTGGGACGTGCGCTGGCACCGGCGCCCTCCCCCACGGACCCCGCGGCGACCAAGCCGCACCCGGCGGGATAATCCCCCAGGAGCCTGTCCGAGTAATGGGCGCCCTCGCGAGGGCGCCCATTACTCGGACAGGCTCATAGCGAGGCGTCGCATTGCACGATCCAGGAGCCGCCTCAGCCACCCCGGCTGAGTCGACGGGCAGGCGTTCGGCCTGGTGGGTTCGTTTGCTTTCGGTTTTGCCGTTTCCCGTGCTTTACGGCGTTTCCTCATTTCTCGGGTGGCTCGCGTACCGCGTGTTTCCGTACCGGGAAGCGGTGGTACGGGAAAATCTCACGAGGGCGTTTCCCGATCTGGACGACGCGCAGCTGCGCGACGTGATGAGGCGCTACTACTGCGGCTTCGCGGACGTACTCGTCGAGCTCATCAAGGCGGCCACCCTGTCGGCGGATGAGATTCGGCGGCGGGTGAAGATTCTGAATGTAGAGCCTGCACGCGAGCTGCTGGCGGCGGGGAAACCTGTGCTGCTGGTGGCGGCTCACCAAGCCAACTGGGAGTGGATGCTGCTCGGGTTGTCGCTGCAACTCGGGTACCGGGTGGATGCGGCTTACAAGCCCCTGGTGAACCCGTGGGCAGAGCGCGAAATGCTCGCCGTGCGCACACGTTTCGGCAGCCGCCTCATCGCGGCGAAGGGGCTGCTGGGCGACCTGCTCCGGCATGGCAAGGAAGTTCGCGCCATTGCCATGGTGGCGGACCAGGAACCCACCACCAGCGAGCACAAACACTGGACGCAGTTTCTGAATCGCCCGACGGCGTTCTACATGGGCACCGAGGAAATCGCCCGCGTGACGCGGTATCCAGTGTTCTTCATTGCCATGCGCCGGACGGCGCGCGGGTTCTACGAGATCGAGTTCAAGCCGCTCTCACCCGGCGGCGAGCCGCTGGCCACGGGCGAACTCACAGAGCGTTACGCTCGCCTCTGCGAAGAACAGATTCGCGCCTCACCGCCGGATTGGCCCTGGTCGCACAAGCGCTGGCGGTTGAAGAAATCGCTTTACGGTAAAAGCTGAAGCGGGGCCAGCGGGGGGGCTGTAGCGGCTCGCCGGCCGCTCGACGGGCAACCTTCGCGGTGCCGCCTCCGGCTCCAGAGGGGAGGGTCTCCACCCTCATTTGTAACTCTTCTGGTGTAACTGACTCGTGTGTTAATCGTTTTTGTCTTGGAA
>JBDTUL010000384.1:0-6306 GCA_040007735.1 Gammaproteobacteria bacterium
TGAGCGCAGCGTCCAGCACAGCGTCCCGCGCGTCATCGAGTGCATCGTCGAGCGCACTAAGCGCAATCCAGGCCGCACTCGAAGACGCCGCAAGCACCCGCCAGGTGGGCTGGATCCGTTCCTCCGAACCCGCGATGAGAATCTTCGCCCTGCCCCTCTCGCTCCCGCCGCGAGTGCTGCTGCTCGGCGCAGGACCAGACACGTTGCCGGTAGTCGACTTGTCTTCTCGCATGGGCTGGAAAGTCACGCTGATCGATCACAGGCCCTCATACGCGCAGCCCGGTCACTTCCCGGATGCGGAACGCGTGGTGCTCGCGCGCCCGGAAGAAATTGCGAGTGCCGTAGACCTTTCCGCATTCACAGCCGCAGTGGTGATGAGCCACCACCTGGCCTCAGACCTTGCCTATCTTCGCGCGCTCGCCGCCACCACCGTTCCTTATGTGGGGCTGCTGGGCCCCGCCATTCGCCGCGAGAAACTGCTTTCAGATCTCGGCGACGCCGCCATCCAGCTCCGGCCGCGACTGCGCGCACCCGTGGGCCTGGCGCTCGGCGGACGCACGCCGGAATCGATCGCGCTGGCCATCGTCGCGGAAATCCATGCCTTCGTGCATGACGCACGAGGCAGTCCCTTCAGCGAACTCGGGTAGCCCATGGCTTCAGAAGATATCCCGACCCTCCACGCCATCGTTCTGGCTGGGGGCGCCTCGTCCCGATTCGGTTCACCGAAGCAGCTGGTCCGCGTCAATGGCCGGCCCCTCCTGCACAACGCGGTGTCGCGAGCGGTGGAGGTGGCGGGTCACGCCGTCACGGTGGTGCTTGGAGCGAACGCGGCTGAACTGGCGCCCCTGCTGAGGCACTCCCCCGCATCCGTCGTGATCAACCGCGAGTGGAGCGAAGGGCTTTCCAGTTCCATTCGCGCCGGTGTTGCCCGCCTTCCGGGTTCCTGCAACGGCGTTCTCCTGATGCTGGCCGATCAGCCCGCCGTGACAGCCGAAGACCTGAGGCGCCTGGCGGGCATCTGGCGGCGCCAGCCGGAGCTGATCGTGGCGGCCCACTCCGGGGCCGCGCTCGGTCCGCCCGCCATCTTTCCCAGTTCGAGCTTCCGGGATCTGACCGAGCTGCGTGGCGATCGGGGCGCCCAGGCGCTGTTCCGAAAGAACCCGGACCGGGTAGTTCGCGTGCCCATGGAAAGCGCGGCGATAGACATCGATACGCCCGAAGATTTGCTGCGAATAGAAGCCGAAAAGCGCTGATTTTCGTGGTTTCAGCACCGATCTCGCGGCGATCGATCAGATTTACTTGACGCTCTGAATTAGGAGACCTAAGCTCGAGTCCATGCTTATCTTCGACCGCATTTCGGTACCCCTTCAACAGGCCTTGGCGAGCGCTCTTCGGCGCCTCGCCCAGCTTGCTCACACCAGCTCGTGGGATCAGTGGGCCTCCCAGCGCCTGACACCGACCCAGCGAAAAATTCTGGAGTTGCTGGCATCCCGCCGCGAGAGCCTGACGTTGTCGGCAGTCGCCCAGGAGCTTGGCGTCACTCCTGCCACTGCGTCCGACAGCCTCACTGCGCTCGAGTCCAAGGGGCTCGTGAAGAAACGGCGCAGCCATGTCGACGGACGAGCTCTGGCAATTATGTTGACGACCGAAGGTCGCCGTTCCGTTACTGCGCTGGCGGCATTGCCTGATCCGTTGCAGGCGGCATTCGCCTGCCTCTCCCCGACCGAGCAGGAAATGTTCTACCGGTCCTCCATCAAAATGATTCGCGGGCTGCAGGAAAGCGGCACCCTGCCGCTATCGCGCATGTGCGTTCGCTGCCGGTATTTCGATCCGTTCCGCTACCCCGACTCGGCCACGCCCCATCACTGTCACCTGGTGGGCGCGCCGTTCGCAGATCGGCATCTGCGCATCGACTGTCCGGATCAGGAATTCAATGAACGCGAGGCACAGGAAGCACTATGGGTGCGCTTTTGCGCGCCTCAGAAAGCGGTACCGGCGGCTGCCACCGGTAATGGCCATGGGCACGTGCCGCCGCTGATCCACGGCGCGGCTCGAAAAGAGGACTGAGCGGGGAGCGATGGCCCCGGCGCGCCGTCAGCAAGTGGCGTTGGGGTTGGCGAAATTGTCAGATTCGTCTTCGTGCTCGCGCACGGTGAGGCAGGCGAAATCCTTTTCCACGACGATGCGCAACTCACTGTCCGCGGCAGTGGGCTGAAGGCTCGCAAGCGTCACTTCGTCAGAGTTACACCAGTCGAGCGCACTTCGATCCGGCAAACGGACTTCCACAATTCCGTCGGCGTACGTGGCGCCAACCGACGGCGTCTGGGCATCACGCCGCAACCTGTACACAAGTGCCGCGCCAGCAGCGAACTGCACGCGATCCTCGACAGAGCCTCGCTCGCCAAGCTGCTTCACTTCGCCCTGAGTGAGCCGGAAACGCAGCGAGTCGCCTTTGATTCGGAGCTTCATGATGGATGGACTCCGGTTCGGCTCACGAGTTCGAGCACGCGCTGTGCGAGTACCAGGTGCGGGCGATCCAGCATCTGGCCATCGAGGCTGGTAACGCCTGCGCCGGGCGCGGCGGCGAAGGCCGCGACCACGCGCCGCGCATGCTCGATCTCGCTCGCGGTTGGACTGAATGCCGCGTTGATGTGCGGCACCTGATCGGGATGAATTGCAAGCTTCGCCGTGAACCCGTCGCGGCGTGCACGAGCCGCCTCCTTCACCAAACCGGCGCTATCGCGAAAATCTGTGTACACGCTGTCGATGGCTTGAACGCCTGCCGCGGCCGCTGCGACCACGCACAACGAGCGCGCAAGCTGCATCACAGGTGTCAGCGAGCCGTCTTCCTGCGTCTTGCCGAGAGCGCCCAGCGCTGCGGAGAGGTCTTCCATGCCCCAGGTAAGCGCGGCGAGACGGCTGCCGACGGCAGACGCTTCGTACCCCCCGAGCGCCAGCAACGCCTGCGGGGTTTCCGTGGCAATGACCAGAACTCGCGTGGATCCAGCCACGAGCCCCTCTTTCGCCTCGAGCGCCGACAGGTAGTGGCCGACCTCGATCAACTCGCGCACTGACGAGGCCTTGGGCAGCACCACACCGTCCGGCCTGCCACCCATCACGGCGACCAGGTCGCCCAGAAGCTGGCCACTCCCCAGACTGTTCACGCGCACCCATCGCTGAGGTCCTGCGGGTCCTGCAGACGGCACAGGCCCTGCAGACGGCACAACCCCGGCAGGTTGCGCTGGCGTCGCCAGGAACTTGCGCACCTGTTCGCGGGCCGACGGCAACTGCGAGGCTGCCACCGAGTCCTCCAAGTCGAGGATCAGCGCGTCCGCGCCTGAAGCCAGCGCCTTCGCCTGCTTGCGATCGCTGTCCCCCGGCACGAACAGGAACGAACGCAAAGGCACCGACTTTCCGAGCCCGGACGCAACTGGCGCACTCACTTCGCGGGACTCTTCAGCATGAGCGCCGCGCGTTTGCAGGTGGCGACCTCCTCATTGCGCTGATTGAAGGCGTGATGCTCGAACGTGACGATGCCGGTGTCCTTGCGGGACTGGCTTTCGCGCACGGCTACGACGGTGGTTTCCGCGCGCAGCGTGTCCCCCACGAACACCGGTTTGGGAAACTTCACGTCCTCCCAGCCCAGGTTCGCCACGGTGGTGCCGAAGGTGGTGTCGTAAACCGACAGGCCCACCATGAGCCCCAGCGTGAAAACGCTATTGACCAGCGGCTTCCCGTACGGCGTGGTCTTGCAGTACTCGGCATCCAGGTGGATGGCCGCCGGATTCATGGTCAGCGCGCTGAACAGCAGGTTGTCGGTCTCCGTGACCGTCCGGTGCACCTTGTGCTCGAACGTCTGGCCGACCGTAAATTGTTCGAAATAAAGTCCGGACATTGCGCCTCCCGTATGGGGGCCTAGTCTTGCACAGCCCCGGCACCGTGCGAACCGGCCCAGGTGGGGCTTCCGGGGCGCCTCATAACCTCAAGGTCACCCTCACCAAACAAAACAGTATTTTTGCGTCGGGTGTCAGCCGCCTATATTCCGTCGCATGTATCGCTACGACGACATCGACCAGGCGGTGGTTGACCAGCGCGTGGCCGAGTTCCGTGATCAGACCCGTCGCTTCCTGGCAGGCGAGTTGTCCGAAGAGGAATTCCGCCCGCTCCGGCTCCGCAATGGCCTCTACATCCAGCGGCATGCGCCCATGCTGCGCATCGCTGTTCCGTACGGGCTGCTGAACACGAAGCAGCTTCGCAAGCTTGCCGAGGTCGCCCGCAAGTACGACCGCAGCTTCGGCCACTTCACCACGCGCCAGAACCTGCAGTTGAACTGGCCCGACCTTGCGAACGTACCGGATATCCTCGAACACCTGGCCAGCGTGCAGATGCATGCCATCCAGACGAGTGGCAATTGTGTTCGCAATGTCACCGCCGATCACATGGCCGGCGTCGCTCCGGATGAGCTGGACGATCCGCGGCCGTACTGCGAAATCCTGCGCCAGTGGTCGACGCTGAATCCTGAATTCACGTACCTGCCGCGCAAATTCAAGATCGCGGTCACGGGTTCTCCCGAAGACCGCGCGGCCTCGGAGGTTCATGACATCGGCCTGCACATGCAGCGCGATGCGAACGGCCAGATCGGCTTCAAGGTGTTCGTGGGTGGCGGCCTGGGTCGCACGCCGATCATCGGTCAGGTGATTCGAGAATTCCTGCCGCTGCCGGATCTGCTGTCGTACTGCGAAGCCGTTCTGCGCGTGTACAACCGCTATGGCCGGCGCGACAACATTCACAAGGCCCGCATCAAGATCCTGGTGAAGTCGCTCGGCATTGCCGAATTCCGCAAACAGGTGGAAGCGGAGTGGGAGGCGTCGAAAGACTTCTCGACGCAGCTCGACATGGCAGAGGTCGACCGCGTGCGCAGCTTCTTCGCGCCGCCCGCTTACGAAAAGCTGGACGACATCGACGCAGCCCACGCTCGCGAGCTCGAGTTCCAAACCTGGTATCGCTACAACACGCGCCCACACAAGATTCGTGGCTATCGCGCGGCGTTTGTCTGCCTGAAGGCTCACGGCACCATTCCCGGCGATATGTCGTCGGACCAGATGGACGCAGTCGCTGCACTCGCCGATCGCGTGAGCTTCGGCATGGTTCGCACCACTCACAACCAGAACCTGCTGCTTGCTGATGTGAAGCAGACAGATCTGTACGAGGTCTGGCAGGAACTGAAGGGCCTGAACCTGGCGATGCCGAACATCGGCACGCTCACGGACATGATCGCGTGCCCCGGTCTCGACTTCTGCAGTCTCGCCAACGCCGGCACCCTGAACGTGGCCGACCAGATTCAGAAACAGTTCGACGATCTCGACTATCTCTACGATCTCGGCGACATCGAAATCAAGATGTCCGGCTGCATGAATGCTTGCGGTCACCACCACGTCGGCCACATCGGCATTCTCGGTGTCGATAAGCACGGCGAGGAGTGGTATCAGATTACGCTTGGCGGCTCGGTCAACGGCTTTACCGCGCTCGGCGATGTCATCGGCCCGTCGGTGCGGCAGAACGATGTCGCCAGCACGATTCAGCGCATCGTCGAGGTGTACCGCGCGCGCCGCGACGACGGCGAGCGTTTCATCGAAACGTATCGCCGCATCGGCCTGAAGCCCTTCAAGGAAAACGTGTATGTCCAGAATCCTGCGGCGGCTTGAGCTCGTCGAGGACGACTGGGTAGCGATCGGGCTTCCCGTTGTTGCCGCTGCCGCAGGCACCGCGGCCGACGCGCCGCGCCCGGCGGCCGACCCTCAGCGCCCGGCGGCGGACGAATTTCGCAGCGACACTGAGGCCGTCATCGTGCCGTTCGTGAAATTTCGCGAACATCCGGAAACCTGGAGCGCACGCGAAGGGCGCCTCGGCGTACGCCTCGCGCCGGCCGATAAGGTTGAAGATCTTGCTCCCCATCTTTCGCGCCTGGCACTCGTCGCAGTGGAATTCACCGGCCCCGGTGAAGGGCGCGGCTACACGCAAGCCAAACTTCTGCGCCAGCGCTACAAGTTCACCGGCGAAGTGCGTGCCGTCGGGCACGTGAAGCAGGACCAGGTCTATCTGATGTCCCGTGTCGGTATCGATTCGTTCGAGCTTTCAGCTTCAGAGAAGCCCGAAGAAGCCCTGGCGACACTCGAGCGCTTCAAGGTGGCCTATACGCCGGGCGCCCCGCTCCGCTCCCTGAGCCGCGAGCGCTTCCACGTCTGACGGCAAGGGCGTAGCTACGCGCATGTCCAGGCGGCAAAAACCGCGCTTTTTGCCGCCGCG
>JBDTUL010000385.1:0-6286 GCA_040007735.1 Gammaproteobacteria bacterium
GTTCATCAGTGAGCATCTGAATGCGGACCTGACGGCGCGCACCACGCGCAACAAGCAGACCGCGTTCAATTTCATCTTCGATCGCGAGACCTACGACGATGTTGCAGTGGGAATGCACTGGCGGTTCTCGGAGACCTGGCTACTGAGCGCCTACGCGGCGGCGGCCCAGGCGCAGACGAGGTACGACTTCGACAAAGTGCACCAGTGGCGCAGCGGTGTCGGCGTCACCTGGTCGCCCAGTCCCAGAATCCGGTCCCGGTAAGTACACGCATGGACACGCAAGGCGAGAAAACCGCGTCCCTTCGCGACTACATGCAGGCGATCAAGCGTCGCCGCAAGTGGCTGATCATCATCGTGACGACGGGCATGCTTGCGGCCATCCTCATGGCGATGCTGCTGCCCGCACACTATCGCTCCATGGGCACGATCCTGATCGAGCAGCAGGAAATGCCTGCGGACATGGTGCGCTCGACGGTGACCTCCTTTGCCGACGAGCGCGTGCAGGTGATCAGCCGGCGTGTCATGACCACGCAGACGCTGCTGGAGATCATCAAGCGTTACGACCTGTACCCGAAGGAGCGCGTCCGCGATTCTCGTGAAAAATTGCTCGAGCGCATGCGCAATGACATCGGCCTGAAGATGATCAGCGCGGACGTCATCGACCCGCGCAGCGGTCGGCCCACCTCGGCCACCATCGCTTTCGAAGTGTCGTATACCAGTCGCTCCGCGGACCTGGCGGCGAAGGTGGCGAACCAGCTCTCCACGCTGTATCTCGACGAAAACCTCAGCACTCGCGCGAAGCTCGCGGGCGAAGCGTCGTCGTTCCTCGGCTCCGAGGGCGATCGCATCAGTCGCCAGATCGCCGAGAGCGAAGCAAAACTGGCGACGTTCAAGGAAAAGCACTTCGACTCGCTGCCCGAGCTCACGCAACTCAACATGCAGTTGCTGGATCGAACCGACCAGCAACTGCGCGAGGCCGAGATGCGCCAGAGCTCGCTCGAGCAGCAGCGCGTGTTCCTCGAAGCGCAGCTCGCCCAGCTCAAACCGAACTCACAAATCTTTTCCGAGACCGGTGAAAAGATGCTGTCCGCTTCGGACCGCCTGAAGATGGCGCGCTCGGCGCTCGCTGGAGCACGCGCGCGCTACGCGCCGGGCCACCCCGACATCGAGCGCCTTCAGCGTGAGGTAGCAGGGCTCGAGGGCGCCGCCGGCCCGACAACGGATTCCACGAACGATCTGCGTCGCGACCTGCAGCGCGCCCAGGCGGAACTCGCTCAGGCGCGCGAGCGCTACGCCCCGGATCATCCCGATATCGGACGCTTGCAACGCGAAGTGTCATCCCTCGATGAGCAGCTTCGCGCCGCACCTGCGCCAGTGGCCGCACCGGTCGAAGCGCCGGTCCCGACCGACTCGGACAACCCGGCGTATGTGCAGATCGAAGCGCAGGTCTCCGCCACGCTGAACGACCTCGCAGCACTCAAGAGCCGTATCGTCAAGCTGCGCACGCAGATGGCGGACTACCAGCGAAAGATCAGCTTGTCGCCCCAAATCGAGCAGCAGTACCGCGAGTTGAATCGTGACTACGACAACGCGCGGCTCAAGTATCAGGAAGTGCGCTCCAAGCAGATGGAGGCGCAGACCGCGCAGAACCTCGAAGCGGATCGCAAAGGTGAGCGTTTCACGCTGATCGAGCCGCCCCTGGCGCCGGAAGAGCCGGTGAGCCCAAATCGTCCGATGATTTTCATTGCAGGCCTGGTGATGAGTCTCGCGCTCGGCGTTGGAATCGTCTGGCTGCTGGAGACGCTCGACACAACCATTCGCAGCCGGCGCGACCTGCTGCAGATCGTGGGCGTGGCGCCGCTCGCGCTCGTACCTCGCATCGGCACACTCGCCGAAACCATCGCCGGCAAACGGCGCAGACTCTATGCAGCCGGCGCGGCTTTCGCCACGGTGGGTGTTGCCGTCGTGCTCGCACATTTGTTTTATCGCCCGCTCGACGTGCTGTGGTTTGCACTCGCGCGGCGATTCGGACTCTGACAAGGGGCATCGGGTGGAAAGAATTCAGCGCGCACTCGAGCTCGCACGACTGCAGCGAGGCCCACAGTCGGAGAACGACGTGGCGCGCGCGGAACGCGCCACGATCCGCGAAGAGTTTCCGCAATCGCTGGTACCGGTAGCCCGGTTGCCCGTCGATCGCGCGACTTTGCGGGAGCGTCGCATAGTGTTTTCGGACGACGTTGGGCCTGCCGCCAGCGCGTATCGCATGCTGCGTACCCAGGTGCTGCAGCGGGCACGCACGCACGGGCTTACCGCAATCGGCGTCATCAGCGCGATAAACGGCGAAGGCAAGACGCTCACTGCCATCAATCTCGCGATGAGCCTGGCCGCGGAGCCGAACCAGTCGGTGCTGCTGATGGATCTCGACCTGCGGCGGCCCACGGTCGCGAGCACGCTGGGGCTCAATGTGGAGCGCGGCCTGGAGACCTGGTTTGCGCAAGGTGGGGCGCCCGAAAAATTCTGCTACGGCCTCGAGGGTGTAGAGCGCCTGCTCATCCTGCCGACGCTTACGCCGGTCGTTGGCAGCTCCGAGGCGCTCGCCAATGTCGGTACGCGGAAGCTCCTGGGGGAGCTGAAGACGCGCGATCCGGGCCAGTTGCTCATCATTGACCTGCCGCCCGTCTTGCTCAGTGACGACGTGCTGACCATGGCACCGCTGCTCGATGGGGTGGTGCTGGTTGCCGCGGAGGGAGGCACACGCCGCGAAGACATCGTCCGCGTGCTCGAGCTGCTTGCCAGTACACGCGTCCTCGGAACGGTGCTCAACCGATCCTCCGAGTCCGAGCAGCGAACGTACTGAGGCGGCCATGTACGAAACGTTTTACGGGCTGAGCGAGAAGCCGTTCGCCCTGACGCCGGACCCCGCCTACCTTTACTTGGGCCGGCGCCACCGGCAGGTGCTGGTGTCGCTGGAATATGCGCTCGCCGAGGCGTCTGGCTTTGCGCTGGTGACGGGCGAAGTGGGCTGCGGTAAAACCACTATCGTGCGCCATCTGCTCGAACGTGCAGACCGCGATCTCAACATCGGGCTCGTCTGCAATACCCATGCGAACTTCGGCGCCCTGTTGCCTTGGGTCATGGACGCATTGGGCGTGGAAAGTGCCGCCGGATCGCCGAGCGAGCTGCATCGCCGCTTCGTCGCACACCTCAAGCGCGAGCACGCCGCCGGCCATCGTTCCGTTCTCGTCATAGACGAAGCTCAGAATCTCGACGTCGCGGCGCTCGAGGAACTGCGGGTGCTGTCCAACCTGAACATCGGCAAGGACGTTTTCCTGCAGACTATTCTGATCGGCCAGCCGGAGCTGCGGGCGACATTGCGGCTGCCGGCGTTACGACAGTTCGCGCAACGCATTGCTGTGGACCATCACCTCGAATCGCTCGGTCGCAAGGAGACGCACGAGTACGTACAGCACAGGCTCAGCGTCGCGGGCGGTCGCAGCGACCTCATCTCGCCCGATGCTGTCGACCTGGTGCACGAATGGGCCGCAGGTGTGCCGCGTCTGGTGAATCTGGTGTGCGACACGGCGCTGGTGTACGGATTCGCGGATCAAACTCCCACGGTCGACAGCGCCATCGTTGAACAGGTTCTGCAGGATCGCGAGCAGGGAGGGCTGCTGCCTCGCCCGGTGCCGGCCTCCGCGCCGCCACCTGATCCACTCGTCGTCGGATAGTACTGTGGGTGCAGCAGCGCAACGCTTGCGCGTCCTGCATGTGGTGCCCTCCTACTACCCGGCGGTGCGCTACGGCGGGCCGATTCGTTCCGTGCACGGCCTTGCCGCGGCGCTGGTTCGTCGCGGCCACGACGTGCATGTGTACACGACCAGCATGGACGGCGATGCCGATCTCGACGTGCCACTCGGTCGGCCGGTGGATATCGACGGGGTCAGCGTCCAGTACTTTCGCGTGTCCAGGTTGCGCCGGCTCGCGTGGGCACCTTCGCTCGCACAGCGTTTGCGTGACACCATCGCTGAATTCGACGTGGTGCATTTGCATTCGGTCTTTCTTTGGCCGACGTGGGCGGCCGCACGCGCCGCGCATCGTGCTGGCGTTCCTTACATCGTGGCGCCGCGTGGAATGCTGGTGCGGGATCTCATTCGTCGGAAGAACCGCTGGGTCAAGACAGCCTGGATCTCACTCATCGAACGCGTGACGCTCGCACAGGCCGCGGGCATCCACGTTACAGCGGAGATCGAGAGCGCGGACCTTCGGGCGCTGGGCCTGACCTTGCCGGAAGTCGTGTGGATTCCGAATGGCGTCGAATGGCCGTCGCAGCACGTACCGTTGCACGAGGGGCCGTTCGCGCAATTGCCAAAGCGCTACGCGCTGTTCCTCAGCCGCATTTCCTGGAAGAAAGGCCTGGATCGGTTGATCACGGCGTGGCAGTGGGTTCCCGGCCTGCCGCTGGTCATCGCCGGAAACGATGACGAGGGGTATCGGCCGAAACTCGAGGCGCTGGCGAGCTCGCTGGGTCTCGCCGATCGCATCATGTTCGTCGGACCCGTGAGCGATGCGCACAAGTGGGCGCTATACGAGCATGCGGAGCTGTTCGTGCTGCCCTCGTACTCGGAGAACTTCGGCAACGTGGTGGCGGAGGCCATGGCTATGGAATGCCCCGTTGTCGTCACGCCGGAAGTAGGTATCGCCCCGATGGTGTCGGCCGCGGGCGCCGGTCTGGTGACGGATGGCGCGCCGGAACAACTTGCCGCCTCGATTCGACAGGTGTTGTCGGACGCCGGGCGCCGTCGCGAATTCGGTCGCCGCGGCCGGGAAGTCGTGCTGGCACAGCTTTCGTGGAGCGGTGTGGCAGCGCAGACCGAAGATCTGTATCTCCGCGTTACTGGCAAGCGCCGCGTCGAAACCGCCGTCGCGGCATGAGGCCCAGGGTTGCAAGCGTGCTCTGGGTCGTCGGGGGACAAGCTGTCACCGCGCTAGGCACACTCATCGGCGTGCGCATCCTGACCCAGTTCCTTCCGCCCGCCGCCTACGGCGTGGTTTCACTGGCACTCGGCATATCGACGCTGGTGGTCGCGCTGGTCGCTGCTCCACTTACGCAGGCGGCCATGCACTACTACCCGGCCGTAGCCGCAACCGGCTCGGTGCGTACGCTTCTGACATCGCTGCTTCGTTGCTTTCTCCGCATGGCGCCGTGGATTGGTATCGCGGCGGTCCTCGCTGCCGGCGCGTACCTGAAATGGGGAGATGGCTCAGCCATCGTCGCGCTGATTCTCCTCGTGCTGCTCGCCTCGGATAGCTGGCGCTCGGCGAACCTCAGCCTGCTGAACGCGGCACGGGTGCATTGGCGCTACGGAATGTGGCAGGCGCTGGATGCCTGGGGGCGTCCGCTACTCGGTGCAGCCGCCGTCTTGACGATAGGCCCATCTCCCGAGGCGGTATTGGGCGCTTACGCATGCGTCTCTGCGTTCCTTGTGTTCATCTTCGCCGGTCGCGTGTGGCGTGACGAATCCCACGCCCCATCGGTTGATTCCTCGGCGCATGGGTCCATCGCACTCGATGCCCGCCTCTGGAGCTACGCGCTTCCCCTGGTGCCACTCGGCATCATTGGATGGGCCAGCAATCTCGGAGATCGATACATCATCGGTGGCCTGCTTGGTGTGGCGAGTGCCGGTATGTACGCGGCGGTGTACGGGCTTGCGGGCGCGCCTTTCATGCTCGTGAATGGAACGCTCGAGCAAGGCCTGCGCCCGCTCTACCAGGCCGCGGTCAGCAGAGGCGATCATCACCGCGCCAATACAATTCTGAAAATGTGGGTCAGCGCTGCCGTCGGGATCTGCACAGCCGGCGTGATCCTGTTCGTCCTGTGCCACGAATGGATTGCCAGCCTGTTCGTGGGCAAAGCCTATCGTGACGCCTCGGTTCTCATGCCCTGGATCAGCGTGGGCTACGGTATTCGCGCGGTATCGTATGTGTTCGAGCGTGTCTGCTACGCATACGGCAAGACCCGCCGCGCGCTGTTGACCCAGCTCTACGCCGTGCTGGCCGCCGCGGCGATCACCCCGGCAGGGGTGATCGCGCTCGGTCTCAAAGGTGCGGCAATGGCCGTGCCGGTCTACTTCTCTGTGCAGCTCGCGGTGGCCGTATTCTTCGCTCGCCGCACGCTCGGCGAAGTGGGGCAGGCCCACGGCAACCTCGACATCGTCGCCGCGACGAGCAGCGCGTGAACGCTGCCCCATCGAGCCCGAGCCGCGCCTGGCCGTTTCGCTACGAAATG
>JBDTUL010000386.1:0-6270 GCA_040007735.1 Gammaproteobacteria bacterium
TGCGCACCACTGATGCCCTCAAGCCGCCGTGGCAGGTCCTCAAAGAATAGTGCAGCGATCACCAGATCCCTCTCGCGCTCGCGCGAACGAATTATTCGCGACCTGAGCTCTCGCATGCTGACAGCGGGCGCTGCCCGCTCCAACTGGATGGAGCCATGAAACACATTGAGCAGACTCAGTTCGCGGACGTCCCCTACGAAAATGCGCCCTCCGGGAACCACGCAACTCACCGCCCGCTCGAGCACCGCCTTTAAATACTCGATGTCGGGAAAATACTGAACGACTGAATTGAGTAGAACCGTGTCGTAGCCGCCTCTTTGAGCGCGGTCGAACTGCAGGGCCGAGCTCTGCTCGATCTGCACGTGCCGCAATTCCTTGCGGGTGTCGAGCCAACCGCGCAACCGTCGAAGCGCCTCACCCGAGAAATCCGTCCCCCTGTAAATCGCACAGGCCGGCGCCAGATGCTCGACCAGCAGCCCGACACCGCAGCCAATCTCGAGCACCCTGCGCGGCTTCAATGCACGAATGCTCGTCAGCGTGTGTTGCAGCCACTCCCTCATATGCTCCGTGGAAATAGGCTGTCCGGTGTAGCTGCTGTTCCAGCCCACGAAGCTTGGGCCAAGTTCCCCCGCCGAGTACATTTCCTCGTATACGCTCTTCCACTGATCGACGATCTCCGCGCCCCGCGCGTCCGCGCTTTCGTGACAGGCAGCTTTCAACCCCGGCAAATCCGCTACCACATAGCCCACGAGCCGCTTCTCACCGGGCTCATCCTCGCGCGCGATCACGATCGCCTGCGCGACACCGGGGTATGACTGGATCGCCGCCTCTATCTCGCCTGGCTCCACGCGAAACCCACGGATCTTCACTTGTGAGTCATTGCGGCCCAGGAACTCAATGTTTCCGTCGGCATGCCACCGCCCGAGATCTCCCGTCTTGTACATGCGCGCCCGCGGTTCTGCGCTGAACGTATCCGGTATGAATCTCTCCGCCGTCAACTCTGGCCGATTCAAGTAACCGCAGGCCACTCCCGCCCCGCCTATATGAATCTCTCCAGTGACGCCAATCGACACTACCTCACGCTCAGGATCAAGAATATAGATTTGTGTGTTCGATATCGGCCGGCCAATGGGAAGGCGGCTCATCTCGTGACCCACCGAGTCAATCGGCCAACTGGTAGCGAACGTCGTGGTTTCAGTGGGGCCGTACACATTCAAGAGGTGTCTCGGGGCGCCGCCGCCCAGGACGCGCCTCACGACATGGGGGTCTGCCGTCTCGCCACCGAAGAGCACGTACTTCAATGACGTGAACATCGACGGCAGGGCCGTTGCGTGCTGATTGAACAGCGCGGTTGTGAGGAACAACACCGTAACTCCGTGCCGCTCCAGGGCTGCCGCGAAGCTCTCACTGTCCAGCACGATCGATTGCGGCAGGATCAGGATCCGAGCACCGTTGAGCAATGCCGCCCAGACCTCGAACGTCGAGGAGTCGAAGGCCGGATTACTGCAGTGTGCGACACAGTCAGCGGGCCCGACCTTCGCGTAGCCGTTATTGATAACCAGACGATTCACCGCTCGATGCGGAATGACAACCCCTTTGGGTGCGCCTGTCGACCCAGAGGTGTACATCACGTATGCAGGCGGTGGCGATTCCATCGGCACGGCAAGGTTCTCGACGGCGTAGCCCGCGCTTGCCTCCGATAGGCCACCGCAATCAATGTAACGGACGTGCCGTGGATCCACACCTGAGGCGACCGGTTTATCGACGAGCATCCATCGCGCCCCACAGTCTCTCGCTATGAAAGCCTTACGCTCTTGCGGAAACGCCGGGTCGATAGGCACATATGTGGCGCCATTTTTCAGAAGAGCGAGCTGTGCAATCAGCATCTCCGCCGATCGCGTCATGTGAACTGGAATGCATTCGCCGATCCTTATCCCTTCATCCCTCAAATGCCATCCCAGCTGATTGGCTCTTTGATTCAACTGCGCATAGGTAAGTAGCCGATCGCCAGAAACGACCGCAATTGCATCCGGCGCGCGCGCGACCTGTGCTTCAAACAACTCATGGATCGGGCAATTATGCGGATAGGGAGCTGCGGTGTTGTTGAACGCGCGCAAGACTTGCTCACGTTCGCGTGTTGTCGGTGGCGCTGGCGGACTCCCAGTTCCGTTCAAACCGAAAGCCACATCCTTGCTCTGAAAACCTTCCATGGTGTCTCCTGAGATAGAGAATCCGGCCCATGCCGGCCGAATACATGCATCGTCATTCCGACTTGTTGCGCGCAAGTCAGCGCACGCACCAACCATGCGTTCCGACTCACGTCTAATGTGAGGTAACCGGGCGGACACCGAGATTGGGCTTCTGCCAAACAGAAGTCAGAGAGCGACGCCTGCGATCAAGTGGTGCGAGTGCGTCCACTCACTACATCAAACCCGAGGCTGCGGCTACATCGCCTCCGTTGTCAAGACACTTCGAGTCTTCGCAGCTCGACGTTGGGTTACCGGACTCCATCGACGGCGACATCGCTCCGCTCCAGATCAGTTGGCCGCGCTCTCAGTGTAAAGCGGCAACTCAATGTACGAGGAATGGCGCACGCCATGGATAATGGAATTGGTGACCGCCCTGGCGACCGCCTCATCGAAATTGTTTCCTCCTGTATTGAGGTTGCGCTCATACGCCGGGAAATTCGTGCTGGCAATTTCAATTCTCAGGCGATGCCCTTTTGGCAGCCTGATGGCCGTGACGGCCCGATCCAGATTCACTTCATACACCTGACCGGGCCGCATCTGCGCAACGTTTCGAATTCCATTGCGATATCGAACACGTTGGGCTGAATCGAACAGGTTCAGGGCACGCCCATCCGGATACACATCTACCAGTTTGAACATGAGGTCCGTATCGGGTGCGCTCGATTGAAGAAACAGCCTGGCCTTGACGTATCCCACGAACGCCAGCGGCTCTTCGAATACCTCGCTCGTGTAAACGAGAACATCGTTCCGGGCTTCAACCTCTCGCTGATCCACAGACATATCGACCGCACAACAGGAGGACCCCTTCGAGGGCACGGGATTCAGCGGATCGGACTCATAGACATCCGCGACATCAGCACCGTGCGGACGGTCCGTCGTCAATGCGCCGTCACCCCAAATCGAGTTGGCACGCCCTTCGCTGCGCAAGTAGAGCCGATACGGCTTGGACGCGACCGGCCACGTACTTGCGGTCTCCCACGTCCCGGAGCCCATAAGATAGAACCGGATGTTTGGACCTGGAAATTTCCCCCGTCCATCGTTCTCGACGTAATAATCAAAGAACGAGACGATGAGACTCACGTAATCGAAGCGGGCATCGCCAACATTGCGCTCACCGATCATTGTTCGCTGCGATTCCGTGCCCTGCATGCAGTGCTGGGTGGGGCCCACGACCAGATATTGATTGGGAGAGTTGCGGCTCAGGTACTCATACATCTTTGTGGTTGGATAAATCCCGACCAAGTCGTACCAGCTATCGATGTGAAGAGCCGGTACTCTTGTCGCGTCGCCGGTGCGCAGAAAATCGTACTGCTTCCAGTACTCATCAGCGGGCGCAAGTCGGATAAGGTCGTCGAAGTCGGTTCGCGGAGAGCCAGCGACCTTGAGAATGTCCGCGCTGGGAAGGTGCTGCGCGAGCTTCGGCCGAAATGGAGGAGTGGATTCCGCAGAGTACGATCTCACGAGCCTCAAGCGCTCATCCTCGGAAATTCCGGGAGCGGCCAATGGCCGGTCGTGATGGCCATAGCTCTGGAACCACCATGACCAGAAGAGTTGTGGCACCCCTCCGGCGTACCAGATGCCCTGATCGTCATAACCCGGAATCTCACCCACCGCCGTCGCGCCGGCAATGGGAACCATCGCCTTGTGAGCGGGGTGATTGAGCGACGCCAAAGGGATTTGCCCTTCGGCACTGGAGGAGCAACCAAACGTTCCAACGCGACCGTTCGACCATGGTTGTGCCGATACCCAGCTCAGAATGTCATAGCCGTCGCTCCTGGCCCCCCGCAACCAGTGATATTCGCCCTCGGACCATCTAGTTCCGCGCTCGTTTACAGCCACCAATGCATAGCCCTGCCGAACCAGACGAGCAAACAGCTCTTTGCGAAAACCGCTAGTCCACTCACTGACGGCCGAGTAGGGTGTCTTAATGAGGATCGTCGAGAATTTTCGCCGCCTGGCGGCGTCTTCGTTCGGAAGGATGATCGTTGCCGACAGCCGGGCGCCATCCCGCATCCGGACCGGCACGGCCTCTTCGAGTGAAGCGACGTCCTGCACACCGAGAGCTTCGATTGCAGTGACATTCGATGCCTCCGCCTGCCACGCGATCTGCTTTGCCACGTCAACGGGGATTTCGACCATCACCTTCTGCGCCCTTCCGATCTCGCTCCACATCACGAACGCGAACAGCGCTAGGGCCAAAACAGACTTCTTCATATGCGGATATGGGCTCCTGGTGCGGCTCCGGTGCGGGAGCCGTATGTTTCGATTCTGGTTCTTGCGACGCGCCACACCGCCACCAGGTAGGAACGCATCGGTAGTCAGGCTTAAGAGGTCGAACTCGCGCAGATTGACGATCAACGCAATGCCATTGCGTCGGACGGGATCCATTGGCAAGAAACGTGCGGCCCAGAACCGCTAGTGGATAACGCAGCGGCGCGGCCTCGTAAGCATGGATCTTGGCCGCGAGAACGCTGGCTCAGCTCGGGGCTCACGGTGCCTGTACTTTCTTAGACGTGGCTCCCCGCACTCTCCGTTAATGCTCCGCGCAGGAAGGTCGCCTGCCGACCCTCCGACCAGTGCAACCTGGCGAGCATTCGCTTTCAGGTAAGCGCCGCCACCAGCACCACAGCGATTGCCAGAGGGCAGAGATATCGCACTAGGAAACGCACCAGTCGGCGAGCGCCTGCACTCTCCTCCGGCAGCTCGCTTTCACAGAGGTCCCGGGGCAGATGCCAGCCGATGAGCACACAGGTGAGAAGCGCGCCGATCGGCAGCAGGACGTTGGAAGAAATGAAATCGAGAACGCCGAACACGCTCATGTCCCTGAATCGCGCGATCCCTCCCAGTGGATACCAGTGCGCCCACGTATTGAAGGAGAGTACGCTGCCGATGCCCAGCACCCAAACGCTAGCTGCCGCGATGCATGCCGCCTGCGAACGCGCCAGTTCGAAGCGCTGCTCCAGCCACGCCACGATTGGCTCTATTCCAGCAATGCTCGGCGTGAGGGCGGCGAAAATGAGGAGCAGGAAGAATAGAGTGCCGACAACCCGCCCCCCCGGCATCTCGGCGAACGCCGTGGGCAGCACGTTAAACACAAGATCCGCGCCTTGGGCAGGATCCAAGCCGTACCGGAAGACGAGCGGGAAGATGATGACCGTAGCGAGGAGCGAGACCAGTATGATCGACGCGCTGATGATCAGCGCCGAGCGTGTCAGCGACGTGCCGGCCGGCACGTAGGAACCATAGGCGAGCATCATCGCCATACCGACACCGGTCGCGTAAAACGCCTGGCCGACAGCGGCAAGCAGTACGTTTGCAGAGATCTTGCTGAAATCCGGCATGAACGCGAAGGCGAGGCCGCGCGCCACATCACCCGTCGACAGCGAGTACGCCACGAGGATCATCAATAACACCAGCAATGCTGGTGCGCGAACTTTGTTGGCCAGTTCGATACCGCGATTCACCCCACGCGCCGAGATGCCCGCAACGAGCGCGACGAACGCGAGGTGCCACGCCCCCACCCGTAGTGGGCTCGAGAGAAACTCTCGAAAGTGTCCAGCCACCGCGAGTCGCGTGAGCCCGGTGAGCTCGCCTGATGCGCACTTCCACGTGTAAGCCATCACCCAGCCTGCGATGACGGTGTAATAGGACATGATAAGAAAGGTCGCCATCGTGCCGAGAATGCCGATAGCGTTCCATCCGCGCGAACGGCCGAAACTTTCGGCCACTACGCCGGCGGCTTCTGGCGGGCTCCTCCGGGAACGCCTACCGATAACGAATTCAGCAACCAGCAAAGGCGTGGCAATGGCCAGACACGCCAGGATGAAGACGAACACGAAGGCACTTCCCCCGTTCGCCCCTGCCAGATAAGGGAAGCGCCAAATGCTGCCAAGCCCGACCGCGGCTCCGACAGTTGCCAGATATACGGCAGGCCTCGAAGACCAGCGCCCCGACTCAGAGCCTATTCGCATCGCTTTACCCTCGCCCACGTGCGGCTGATCGGTCAGCCTCGGCAACACTG
>JBDTUL010000387.1:0-6250 GCA_040007735.1 Gammaproteobacteria bacterium
CGTGTCGGGCCTCACCAATCTCACCTGGGTGACCGCAGGCTTCGGCTGGATCACCGGCGTCGCGCCGATTCTCGTCGCCACGCCTTTGTATTTCTCGGGCAAGATTTCCTTCGGCGGACTCATGATGGCCGCCGCCGCCTTTACGCAGGCGCAGTCCTCCCTGCGCTGGTTCGTTGACAATTTCAGCACGATCGCCGATTGGCGCGCCACGCTGGTGCGCGTAGCGAGTTTCCGCCAGGCGCTGACGGTCACTGACGTCTCGCATGACTTCGACAGCCGGATTACCTACGCCGAAGGCGAGCCCGGCACCATGACCATCGAAGACCTCGAGGTCGAATCTTCGACCGGTCTCGACATGCTCAAGGAAAAGAACGTCGTCATCAAAGCGGGGGAGCGTGTGCTCATCCTCGGTGCACCAGGCACCGGCAAGACCCTGCTGTTCCGTGCGCTCGCAGGGCTTTGGCCTTGGGGTCTCGGGCGTGTCACCAGCCCGAAAGACGAACACATGCTCTATCTGCCACGCGGCACGCCTTATCTGCCCCGCGGTTCACTCAGAGAAGTGCTGGCCTATCCGCTGAAGGTCGAAGGCTTCGAGGAAAGTGCCTTCGTGGGCGCGTTGACCCGCATCGGCCTTGCGCGCCTGGTGCCGCAGCTGGATGAAACGCGACGCTGGGACCGCGACCTGAGCCAGGACGAGCAGCTGTGCCTCGCCGTTGCGCGCATCGTATTGCAGGCGCCGCCGTGGGTGCTCATCGACGACACGTTCAGTGCGCTCGAGGACGATGCGCTGGAGCGTGTGCACGATGTGTTCACACATGACCTGGGGCGTACGACCATTATTCAGATCGGGCGGGCCGCGCAGGCGCGCGACCCGCTGTTCACGCGTGTGTTGCATTTGGTGAAGGCGCCCGTGAAACCCGTGCCCGCCAGCGATAAGCCTGCTGCCGACAAGCCGGTCGGCGCGCCGGCCCGCGAAAAAGCCACATGACGTCGGTCACCATGAACCGTCTGGCCAAACGTTTCGGCTTCTTTCTGGTGCTGGCACTGCTGCAGTCCTGGGCAGTTGCGCAGGACCTGGAGTTCCGTGCGCCGGCCAGCGCGGCTGACGCGTCGGTTCCCGCAGTGATGCGCGACCTGGCGGGCCGAATCCTGCCGGTGTACCAGGAAAACGATCCCGAGCGATATCTGTCGAACCTGTCGGCGCTGCAGATGGTGGGGGGCGATTACCAATCCGCCTATGCCACCCGGCAGACACTGCGCGATCGCCGGCGCAGCGCAGACGCGGGCAAGCCCATCGGGCGAGCGGTCGTGTACGACATTTACGCGCATGCGCGAGCCATCGAAGCGCAAAGCAAAGTGCCGTTCCCACAGGCGTTTGCGCAAGCCTTCCGGGAAGCCGTGCCGAAGCTCAGCGACCGGGACGCGTTCGGGCTGACGGACTGGTTCGCCGTGCCGCTGCCGGTATTGCAGGATGGGCTGCAGAAGGCTCTTGATCAGCGTCGAAACAAGACCGCCGTGTCGCAGGGCGAGGCGCTGGATCTCATCTGGGCCTACTTTGCGTTCGAGGCGTATCGCAGTTTCGGCGCCATCGCGAGACCCCTCAATGCCGAAGACGATCGCCGGCGTTACGCCACAGACGACAGCATCCTGGTCAAGACTCCGGATGGCGCCACGCTCTCTGTGCTGCTCGTTCGCCCGAAAACGAATGCAAAGCCGCTGCCGGCTCTGTTGGAATTCACCCTCTCCGAAGCGCAGAACTTTGCCCACGAGGCCGCTGCGCACGGCGACGTCGGCGTGGTGGCCTATGCGCGGGGCATACACGGCAGCCCCGACAAAATGGCACCGTTCCAGAACGACGGCGCGGATGCACGCGCCATCATCGAATGGATTGCGAAACAGCCCTGGAGCAATGGGCGCGTCGGCATGTATGGAGACGGGTACAGCGGGTTCGCCGCATGGTCCGCGGCCAAGAGCATGCCGCCCGCGCTGAAGGCCATTGCCACGACCGATGCCACGGCGCCCGGCATCGACATTCCGATGGTGGGCAACATCTTCCGGAACGCATCCTATCGATGGGCTTTCGACTTCACCGAGACCAAAGGCCCGGACGACAGGATTTTCACGGACGACGCGAAATGGCATGCCTACGAGCAGGCGTGGTACGCGAGCGGACGGCGCTATCGCGAGTTTGCCGGGCTCTCCGGGCCCCACAGCGAGTTGTTTCGCCGCTGGCTCAACCACCCGAGCTATGACAAATACTGGCAAAAGCTCGTGCCGTTCGCAGAACAGTTCGCGCACATCAACATTCCGGTGCTCACCACCACGGGCTATTACGCGGATGGCGCGGTCGGTGCGCTGTATTACTACTCTCAGCACTATCGCTACAACCCTCGCGCGGACCACACTCTTCTGATCGGCCCGTACGACGAGGGCGTCATGCAGCGTGGAGTGCTGCCGGTGGTGCAGGGCTATCAGGTCGATGGCGCCGCGCTCGTGGACCTGCGGGACCTGCGATACCAGTGGTTCGACCACGTCCTGAAGGACGGCAAGAACCCAGCGCTCCTGTCGGAGCGGGTGAACTATCAGGCAGCCGGGTCGAATGAATGGCGGCATGCGCCTTCAGTGGACGCGCTCGGCAAGAACGTAACGAAGCTGTATCTGCAGCCCGCCGCGAGCGACGACGACCGCAATCTGCTCACTCAGGCGAAGAGTGCGGAGAGCAAGTTCCTGCCGCAGACGTTCGACCTCGCGGACCGGAGCGATGCGGGCTGGACGCCGTCTTCCACGTTCGTCAGCAAGGCGCTGCAGCCTCACAACGGCGAGATGTTCGTGAGCGAGCCGCTGACGCAGCCGCTCGAGATCGGCGGGCTGCTCACCGGCCGGCTGGATTTCAGCGTGAACAAGATGGACGTGGACTTGCGCGTCGCGCTGTATGAACTGCTGCCGGGTGGGGATTACCTGAAGCTGTTCGACCCCTCTTTCGAGTTCCGGGCGAGCTATGCGCACGATCGCTCGCAACGCCGCCTGTTGAAGGCGGGGGTGCGCCAGCAGATTACGTTCAAGAGCGAGCGGTTCGCCAGCCGCCGGCTGCAGGCCGGCAGCCGCATCGTACTTGTACTGGGCATAGACAAACGTCCCGACCAGCAGATCAATTATGGTACCGGCGACGATGTCAGCGAAGAATCCATCGATGACGCCAACGTTCCGTTGCGCATACGGTGGTATAGCGACAGCTTCATCGATCTCCCCACCCGCAAGTGATGTCGGCTAACGACGACGTGTTGCGTTAGCCACGCTTTGTGCCAAGGTGCGCCCCGTTGTGCGCTCCCGATGCGGGCCGCCAACAATTGTCGATGCGGCGCTTGTCATCCAGCCGAAGTTGCATCTACAGTTCGACAACAATGTGGTGGGGGGCAGCCGACGCTTGCAAAGAGCGCGGCGGCCATGAGCGGTTGGATTCGCTCGTGTGAGGAGTAGTGTGCGTACAACTTCGTTTGCAGGGTACGTCTGCGCCGTTGCGGCGCGGGCGCTGAAAAGTCTCGCCGTGCTGATGGTTGCCTTGCCGGTGGCGCAAGTCGCACGGGCTGGCGATGGCTCGGTGCCCGAAACCGTGGTCTGGGAGTTGCCGGGGCGCGACATCGTCGTCTCGTATTCCAAGGAACGGGATGGCGGCGGCGGCAAGATTCGTTTCCGCGACATGCAATCGCGCAAGAATCTCAACGTCAATTTCCTGCTGGAAAACGACAAGAACATCATTGCGGATCTCGCGCTCGTCGGCATGCAGGACTTCGATGGCATGTTCATCGTCACGCTCGAAACCGCCTCGGGTTTCATCGTGCAGGTTTTCGTTTTCGACGAGCGGAATTCCGTGGTCAACGCAGTCGCCACCGACGGCGGCCGCTGGTTACCGGAAATGATCCACCTCGGAGATCTGGCAGAGCCCGCGATCGGCCTCCTGCGCCAGCCGATGAGCTCGAAGGCGAAAGACCCGCAACTCATCTGCGGTGAGCGGTTCTACGTGCTCAGGCCGCGCGGCATCGAGAAGATCGAAGGGAAGTGGGGTAATCGAGGGCCCTGCACGGAATAGTTTTTCGTTTCAGGCCCCGCCGGCCCTCAATCGCGGGCGGCTCGGGCCTTTTTCTTTTTTGGTTTTTTTCCGAGAAGAAAAAAAATCTCCGAGCCGCCCGGCGTTTGAGGGCCTCCTGAAACCCCGAATGAACCGCCAACGCATGAGCCGGAACTCATGCCACAACACCTCGTTCGCGGACCCGATAAATGACAGGCTCCCTCTTCGCGTCACACGCGCCGCGCCTGATTGCACTCTTCATTACTGCAGCCCTCACCGCCTGCGGCGCCGGCGATGGCAGCGGTCTGGACAGTAACGGCCGCCCCATCAATGAAGGCGGCGGCACTCCGCCCGCCGGCCAGTCAGACTTTCAGCAGATCCAGAACACCATCTTCACGCCCATCTGCACCGCGTGCCACATAGGCGCGGGCGCACCGCAAGGCTTGCGGCTGGACGCCGCAAACAGCTTCGCATTGCTCGTCAGCACGCCGAGCTCCGAATCCCCCGGCACTTTGCGCGTGAAGCCAGGTGACCCCGGCAACAGCTACCTGGTGCAGAAAATCGAAGGCCGTGCAGGCGCTCGCATGCCGCTCGGTGGCGCTCCGCTGCCGCAGGAAAGCATCGATCTCGTCAGGCGATGGATTGCGGCTGGTGCGCCGGCGCCCACTGCCAGCGCCGTGACCGGTGGGTCGTTGCAAGTGCTCTCTACGATTCCGGAGTCGGGCGAGCAGGCCGTACAGCAGGTGAATGAGGTGCTTGTGATTCTGAGCCGAGAAGTGGACCCGTCTGTGGTGAGTGTGGCCACCGTTATGCTGATCGCAAGCGGCGGCGATGCCGGCTTTGATGATGGCAACGAGCGTGTCGTGCCGCTGCAGTCGGTGCGTGTACCGGCGAGGAATCTGTCGACGATCGTGGTTACGCCGGCGACTCCTTTGCCCAACGACACGTATGAGTTGGTGCTCAAAGGCACTGGTGCCACCGCAGTGGCCGGCATGAGCACAGGCGTGCTCGACGGCAACTTCGATGGGCGGCCCGGAGGCGATTTCACCACCACGTTCGAGATTGGCGCGGGGGAAGCCCGATGAAGCGCTTTTTCGCCTCATGCATGCTCGCGCTGGCCGGCATGGTGCTGCTGGCTCCCGTCGCTAAAGCTGAACCCTACCTCGCCGTTCGCACCGGTCTCAAATGCGCGCAGTGTCATGTGAACCCCACGGGCGGCGGCCTGCGCACTCCGTTCGGAAACATCTACGCCCAAACGCAACTCGCCGCCCAGCGCCTCGGCCCGGAGGACGAGCCGTGGACCGGAATGATCGGGCGCTTCCTGGCGGTGGGCGGCAACCTGCGCGCGAACGCAAACGGCGTCCGTGTGCCTCATCAAAAAGACACCAGCGAGTTCGCCGTGGAGGAGGCTCGCGTCTTCCTCGACGCGAGCCTGATCCCCAATCGCCTGTCGTTCTATGTAGATGAGCGCGTGGCTCCCGGCACAGCCCAAAACATGGAGGCGAACGTTCGCCTCTGGGTGCGCGAGGGTTCGTTCTATGTGAAAGCAGGGCAGATGTACCTGCCATTCGGCTTCCGCTTCGAGGATGACAACGCGTTCGTGCGCCAGCTCTCGGGCATCAACATGCAGACACCAGATCGGGGAGTAGAGGTGGGCATCGAGCACGGCAACATCAGCGCGCAGCTTGCCGTGAGCAACGGCTCAGGCGGCGGCCCCGAAACGGACAACGGCAAAGAGGTAACCGCCAGCGCAGCGTACGTGAAGTCAGCGTGGCGCGTGGGCGCCAGCGCGCTGTTCAACAACAGCGACGCGGGAAACTTCTCGGGCGCAGCGCTGTTCTCAGGCGTGCGCCTCGGCCAGTTCAGCCTGCTCGGTGAACTGGATTTCATCAAGGACGAGAGCCTCGGCCCCAACGTGCGCAAGCAAGTGGCCACGCTCGCCGAAGTGGACTGGCTGGCGCGCCAGGGGCACAACATCAAGCTGACGCACGAGTGGTTCGAGCCCGATCGCGATGTGTCGAACGATGAGCAGACACGCACCAGCCTTCTCTATGAATATTCGCCGGTCCAGTTCGTGCAGTTTCGCGCGGGTGTGCGGCTATATGATGGGATTCCGCAGAGTGATTTGCAGAACAGGACGCAGGCTTTTTTGCAACTACACGGTTTCTTTTAAGAGGCCCTCAG
>JBDTUL010000388.1:0-6245 GCA_040007735.1 Gammaproteobacteria bacterium
CTCGCGCGCCGTACGCGCCGTCGTGAAGCGAGCCGTCCGGCGCGGGCACGGTCCACCACATGTAACCATAGTCGACCCGCTTGCCGCCGATCTGACGCGCAGCGCCCGACTCGCGCGCCCAGCCTGGCGGCAGCACGGCGCGACCGTCCACAACGCCGTCATTCAGCATGAACTGGCCGAATCGCACGTAGTCGGCGAGTGTGGCCCCGAATCCGCTGCCCGCAACCTCGAGACCCTGTGGCGATTCGAGCCACCACGAAGCATCCGACTCCATGCCGCACACCGACCAGACTTTCTCGGAGAGATAGTCGCTGAGCCAGCGACCGCTTGCGGCACGCAGCAGCGCGCCGATGATGTGAGTTTCACCGGTGCTGTAGTTCCACAGAGTGCCCGGCTCCGCCACTCGCGGGAGAGTAGCGACGTACCGCAGGATACTGCCGGGTTGCTGGCCAATCTGAAGCTCGAGCATCTTGCGCCGCTCGGAGGCGGGGTCGGTATGCGTATCATCCCACTGCACACCCGATGTCATTTGCAGGATGTGCCGGACGGAAACACCATCGTAGCCGCTGCCGGCGAGCTCCGGAAGATACTTGTTGATCGGGTCGTCCACATTGCCGATGAGCCCGTCCTGGATGGCACAGCCCACGAGCGCCGAGCTGACAGACTTCGCCATCGACATGGAGAGCCAGCGCGTGGCCGCGTCGTTCCCGAACTCGTGGCGCTCGAAGCACACACGCCCGGCTTTCAGCACCATCAGGCCCGCCACGCGGTTGCGCGACAGGAAATCGTATAGGTCGTACTGCTGATCTCGCGAGTTGATGCGCAGGCCGTCGAGTGAAACCGGGCTGCGCGGCAAGGGGTGCGCCCTGGCTCCTTTGCGCACGATTCGGGACGGAAACACCCGGTCGCTATTTCGAAACAGGTGAAGCTGGTCACCCGGGAGCTGGCGCCCTTCGTACGCCTGCCGGATCGACCCCACGTCATCCACTACTGCGAGTTCGCTCTCCGGCCGCAAGATTCTTCCACCCTCGACGCTGCCCTGTGTTCGCAAGTGTTATAGCCGTGGCCCGGAGGCCCGGCGGTTGCCTATACCGGGCAAACTGGTGCGCGCGGAACACCGCGTGCGGCGCTAGGGCGTAGCTACGCGCTGAGGCAGGCGGCAAAAAGCAAGCTTTTTGCCCGGGGCGCGTAGCCGCCGGATACGAAGCTCAATTCCGAAAAAAGCGCCGCAGGCGACTTTTCTCCAATAGACCTAGTGTCCTGTCCGGCAAATTCGCTCATGAATCACTGCGCAGAGATGGCTGAATTTGCGAGCATTTGCGGATGAAACAAATGCAAGAAACCTGCGGGACAGGACACTAGCTGAAGTAGCCCATGACTGCCTTGGTCTCGAGGAACTCTTTGAAGCCCTCGCGTCCCCACTCCCGGCCGTTGCCCGAGCGCTTGTAGCCCCCGAACGGTGCGTGCATGTCGCGTGCGGCACCGTTGAGGTGAATCATGCCGGTGCGCATGCGGGAGGCGACCCGGCGCGCGTTGGCAAGGCTGCCCGAGTGCACGTGCCCCGAAAGGCCGTAGACGCTGTCGTTGGCGATGCGCACCGCTTCCTCCTCGGACTCATAGGGAATCAGCGTGAGCACCGGCCCAAAGATTTCCTCGCGGGCGATGGTCATTTCATTGTTCACATTGGCGAAGATGGTCGGCTTCACGAAGTAGCCGCGTTCGAGGCCTGCCGGCCGCCCGAGGCCGCCCGTCACCACCTTTGCGCCCTCATCGACGCCTTTTGCGATGAGCGCCTGCACGCGCTCGAACTGCAATCGGTTTGCGACGGGGCCCATCGTGATGCCCGGAGCTTTCGGATCTCCCACTCGCAGCGTCTCAGCCACCGACTTCGCGATGGCGATCGCGGCTTCGTAAGATTTCGCCGGGATCAGCATGCGCGACGGCGCATTGCAGGATTGGCCGCTGTTGCCCATCATCCAGGTGACACCATTCTTCACGGCGACTTCGAGATCGGCGTCTTCCAACACGATGTTCGCCGACTTGCCGCCCAGTTCCTGAGACACGCGCTTCACAGTGTCCGCGGCGGCCTTGGCAACCAGCACGCCGGCGCGCGTGGAGCCGGTGAACGACACCATGTCTATGTCGGGATGACGCGAGAGTGCCTCACCCACCGTGGGGCCGTCACCATCCACCAGATTGAACACGCCTGGCGGAACGCCTGCCTCGAGCAGAATTTCCGCGAAGATGTGTGCGCTGATCGGGGCGATCTCACTCGGCTTCAGCACTACGGTGCAGCCGGTGGCGAGCGCCGGTGCCACCTTGCACGTGATCTGATTGATCGGCCAGTTCCAGGGTGTGATCAGACCACACACCCCTATGGGTTCCCGCACGATCTGTGTGGTGCCGATACGCTCTTCGAATTCGAAGTCTTTCAGCACCGCCAGCGCGGTGGAAAGATGCCGGAAGCCGCTTCCCGCCTGCGCCTGAACGGCAAGCTCCATCGGTGCGCCCATCTCGTCGCAGAGCGCGCGCGCCAGCCGCGGAATGTGGCGCTCGTAGACCTTGATCACTCGCTCGAGCAAGGCGATGCGCTCGTCGCGCGTGATCTGCGAATAGGTTTCGAAAGCCTTGCGCGCGGCACGGGTTGCTTCGTCCACGTCGTCGGCCGTGCCGAGCAGGATGCGGCCGATCGACTCTTCCGTCGCGGGGTTGAAGACTTCGCTTTCGCGTCGACCGGCTGGCGTGACCCAGCGGCCATCGATGAAGAATGCTCTGCAATCGTACATGGCGCGCTTTAATCCGCTACGTGAGTGAAAAGCTTGTTTGCAATGAGCCAGCGGTCGCCGTGATGGACCAGCGAGAGATAGTCCATGTAGTTGAAGCCGAGCATCGGGCAGCGCGCCTTGGCGTAGGCGATTTTGTTCAGCACCTCGACGCCCAGCACTTCCATTCGAAACTCCTCACCGAGATCGTGCGGTGACTTGCGCTTCGCGACCGCCTCCAGCCAGCCGTCGAGCGAGTTCTGGTACGGCGCACCGCGCACGTCGCCGAACAGCGCGGCCTGGGGGTGAAACACCGTTCGCAGCAGCGCCGTGTCGCCGTGGAACAAGCCCTTCATGTAGCTGTCGAGTACCGTCGCGATATCTGTCTGGTTGTTCATTTTTTCGTCCTCATCCTCATCAAAAGGTCAGTCCTGTCTCGAATCGATTGTCGGGTGGGCGCGCCGCAGGCGGAGCACCTCGATCAGTTGGGTATCGCGCTCCTGTTCGAGCTCCGCGATGCTGCGGCCGGCCGCTTCCGCATGCACGCCCTGCGCGATCTGTTCGCAGAGCTGCGGCGTTAGTGTGGGGTTGCCGAGGCTTGCCCAGCGGCGCTCCTGGCTGGGCCCCAGATGTTTGAGATAGTGTTCAATGCCACCCTCGCCGCCCCCCAGGTGATAGCCGAGATGCGTGCCGACGATGGACCAGCGCAGGCCCGGGCCGTGGATCAGCACTTTGTCTATGTCGCCGACGTCAGCGATGCCTTCCGCGACGATGTTCACAGCTTCACGCCACAGGGCCGAGGACAGGCGGTTGCCGATGTGGCCTATGGCTTCGCGCTTCAGGCACACCGGCACTCGGCCAACACCGCGGAAGAATTCGGAGGCGCGCGTTAGCGTGCTGGCGTTGGGGCTAAAGAGTTCCACCAGCGGAATCAGATGCGGCGGATTGAAAGGATGTGCTACGACGAAGCGCTCGGGGTGAGTGAGCGACGCCGCGAGCTGCGACCAGGTGAACGAGGACGTGCTGCTGGCCAGGATGACGTCTGGGCCCACGAAGCTCTCCACTTGGCGGTAGAGCAGTGCCTTTAGGGATATGTCTTCGGGGGCGTTTTCCTGGACCCATTCGACGGAGTCGAGTGCGGCGTCGAGTTCTGCGTAGGCTTTCACTGTGCCGGGCGCGGTGGCTATGCCAGTCGCGGCGGTTGAACCGTTCCCGATGGCTGTACCGGGTTCGGTGGCGCCCAACGCGAGCAACTGTGCGCGTGCGCGATCGACCTTGCGAAGGAAGTCGTCGCGTGCGGCTTCGGAGGGGTCCCAGGCGCGCACGTCACAACCGCCAATCGTCGCGAACAGTGCCGCCCAGCTCGCACCGATCAGGCCGCAGCCCAGAACCGCCACCTTTGAGTTCCTCATGCTTCCACTGTAGGAGCTTTGGTGGGTCGGAATAGATGCCTAACGCGCAGCGTTTGGTGCGCGGCTGTCACCAGTGGTGGGCGTGAATGACCCTTAAAGATTGTCGTTTGGTGTTTCGCCTCCCAGCCGCCCGGCGATTGAGGGCTTCTTGCGTTTTAGCCGGGCCAGCCACAGTCGAATGCCATACACGCCCGTAAATAGCAGTGCCACGCCGGTGAGCAGCAGAAGCACCCTCCCCGCAAGGCCGCCAATCTCGCCGGTGTGAATCGGATACAGGGTATCGAACACGGCGCGTCCCGCAGACGCCGTGGCAGCCGGATACTCCTTCAACACAGCGCCATCCACGGCGCTGAGATACACAGTGGTCGTGCCATACATGCGGCTCACTTCACCCCGCGCATGCACACGCACGCGATACCAAGGCGCGCTTTCGGTTGGCATGGAGAGCGCTGTAATCATCGAGTTCCGATAACGAGCCAGCGCCAAGTCGAGCGCCTGGGCCGGCTGAAAACCCGAAACCTGAGCCGAGTTGACGGGCACAGCCCTCGCGACACCGAGCGCACGCTCGAGTGCGTCATCAAACCTCAGCGCCACGCCGGCCGCCGCAACGACAAACAACGGCACCGCCATCCACAGTCCAACGGTGCGATGAACTCCGTACAGCTGCGCCGTCGCGTTGCGCGACGAACGCAACACGAGGGCCTGCCGCCACATCCCCTTGCGTGGCCATGCCAACTTCAATCCCAACACAATATTCGACACCAGCAGCGCGCCGCAGATGCCAATGATCCATTTGCCCACCTCCTCGGACATCAGCGAGGCGTGCAGGTTTGTCAGCGTGCCGGACCAGCCGCCGTTGGCGAACGTGGTGTTTTCCAGCCCATCGCGCAGCACGCGGCCGGCGCCATCCACGAGCATGACTCGCTCGGTGGTCGCCGCGTCGACGTAGTGAATGTTGAATCGATTCGCGGCGAAGTTGGTGACCCACATGGATTCCACGCGCGACCCGCCTCGCTGCAGAGACGCTATGCGCTCGCCCAACCCGGCGGTCGCCACCGGCACGGCCTCACCCGCCACCGAGGCGTTGTCGATCTCCTGCCGAAACGTCAGCAGCACGCCCGTGAATGCCTGAAACATCCACAACGTCGCAGTAAACAATCCCAGGATGCGATGAACTTTCTTGATGGACATGACCCGTCGTGAATCTTTCCCAGCCGCCCGGCGTTTGAGGGCACTTCATCCAAAGCCGCACGGCGCCTGGTGGCTCTCAGTACCGCCCATTCTGAACGACCAAGCACAACTCACCGGTGCCGATCCCGCACCACGACGCACACCATAAGCATCTCCCCCACCACGCAATTCTGCGACCCTGAAACTTTCCAATCCCCACTCCCATGAACGCCACCGAAAATTCCATGCTCTACATTCCCGAGGCCTACGCCGCCCCCAATCCGGCAGCCCTCGTAACGCAACACCCTTTCGGCACGCTCATCACGACCACAGCGGCGGGCATCTTCGCGACGTCCACTGCCATGTTCTTCGAGTCGGACACCAATGAGTCCTCCCTGACAGGCCACATGGCACGTATCAACCCGCAGGCCGCTAGTTTTGAAGCGGGGCAATCGGTGTTGGCTATTTTCGCGGGGCCGCACGCTTATGTTTCGTCGAGCTGGTATGAGGCCAAGCCGAGCGTGCCCACGTGGAACTATGTCAGTGCGCATGTGCGGGGGATTCTCGAACCGATCGATGACGATGCAGGGCAGCTCGAGGTTTTGCGGCTTACCGCGAGACATCTGGAAGCGGAGGCTGCGGAGCCGTGGACGCTCGAGAGTGCGCCTCCTGGCAAGGTGGCTCAGTTACTGCCGAGGATTCGGTCGTTTCGGATTCGGGTGGTGGGGATTCAGGGGGTGACCAAGCTGAGTCAGATGCAGCCGGTGTCGGATCGGTTGCGGGTGATTCGGCATTTGTTGGATCGGGGAGATGGGGGGAGTACGGACATTGCGCGGTTGATGGCGCATTTGCAGCCGCTGGAATAGCGGCGTGTGTCGCTAGGTGCCGGCGGCGGCTCGGT
>JBDTUL010000389.1:0-6230 GCA_040007735.1 Gammaproteobacteria bacterium
CTCGGCCGAGCCAGCGGAACGGGAGCACGCACGCACTGGTTTGCGATCGCGCGCTAGCGTGCTGCCGTGGCTCGTGGCGTGCGCGTGGCTCGTGATTACCGCGTATGGCTTCTGGCACTTCGCGCTGGCAGAGCAGCGCCCGTTGGAAACCGTTTCCGCGGCGGAGTTCGACGCTGATGCACGTCGTGCAGCCGCGACGGCATGGTTCAAGAAACATCTCGCAAACTCCGGTACCGCAGACCGTGCCAGTGCGACGGTCGTTCATATCCTGCGGCCCGATTGCCCCTGCAATCGCTTCACCGACCCACACCTGCGGCAGATTGTTGCGCGCTACAGGGCACTCGGTGTGCGCTTCATAGTGGCCACCCGCCAGCCCGTGTCGGCGCAGCGCCGCAGCAGCAGTTGGCCGCAATCGATCCTGGTTACCGATCAGAACGAGCTCAGTTGGGTCGACGCCTCCCCTGCCGCGCTCGTCTTCGACGCCACCGGCGCGCTCGTGTATTTCGGGCCCTACAGCGATGCCGCGCGCTGCGGCACCTCCGGTGGCCTGGTGGAGCGGGTACTCGATCGGCTCCTGATCGGGGGCTCGCCGCAACTACAGCGCTTCATTGGGGGCGGCTGCTTCTGCGACTGGAGCAATGTCCATCACATGCGCGGTAGCGACTCATGAACCACCCTCAAAGCGCATACCTGCATCGCTTGCGCCAGGTTGGCGACCGAATGCTGCTGGGGGTGATCGGGTTGCTGCTCGTCACGTCCTTCGCGCTGGCACCGTGGTACAGCACGTGGAGAGAAGCCATTGCGATCGCCGTACCCGCCGCCGCCGTGACTGCATGGCTCGTGCGCACCTACCCGGGCGAGCTGATCACCCGCTGCACTATCGCCTCCGCACTCATGATCTTGACCGCGCTCCACATTTACCAGACGCACGGGATGATCGAGGTGCATTTTGGAGTCTTCGTGCTCCTGTCGTTCCTCCTGTTCTATCGGGACTGGATTCCAGTGGTGATCGCAGCCGCCATCATCGCCTTACACCATCTGGCGTTCGACTTCCTTCAGCGGGGTGGCAGCGCCGTGTGGGTGTTTGCTGAAAATACCGGCTTCACCATCGTGCTGGTCCACGCGGTTTACGTGGTGTTCGAATCCGGGCTGCTCGTATGGATGGCATTGCGGCTGAGGGCAGAGATCGAGGCGATCGGCTGCGAGCCGCAGGAACTTGCGCGCATGTCGCGTGAGCTCGCCCGGGGCAACGTAGATGTTGCCGTTCCGGTGGAGTCCGCCCGGCCGGAGAGTCTCGCCTGCGCGATGCAAGCCATGCGCGATGAGCTGCAACGCGCAGTGCGAGACACGGGGCGGGTTCTGCAATCCGTTGCTGCGGGCGATCTTTCACAACGGGTGGTCGTCGACGCCGGCGGTGAGTTTGCCCGTCTCAAGGACTACGTGAACCGGACCCTCGATTTCCTCGACTCCTTCATGGAACAGCAGAAGCAGCTCATCGGCCACGCGAACGCGGGAGACTTCGGTGAGCGCTGTCCGACGGCGGGGCTGGCAGGCTATCAGCTCGAGCTTGCAGGGGGCCTCAACCACCTGGTCATTTCGATGGATTCCTTCGTTGCCAGTTTTGGGGAGATGCTCGCCGCCGTAGCCAAGGGTGACCTCACCAAGCAGATGCCGCAGCCGTACGCGGGTAGCCTGGAGGCGCTGCGACGGGATGCGAACTCGAGTGCCACTCAGCTCGCGCAGCTCGTCGGGCGTATCCGTGAAACGGGCGATGCGATTGGCCGCACGGCCGCTGAAATCGCACGGGGCAATTCCGATTTGAGTTCTCATACGGACGAGCAGGTTCTCGCCCTGAAACAGATGGCGCGCTCGATTGAGGAGCTGACGCTCGCGGCCGAGAGAAGCGCCTCCAGCGCAGCCAATGCGTGGGAGTTGTCGCAGCACGCCTCGCAGTCTGCGGCCAATGGCGGCAACGCCGTTGGAAAAGTGGTCGCGACGATGGAGGAGATCAGCGAATCATCGGGCCGGATTGCCTCCATCATCGGCGTCATCCAGGACATTGCGTTTCAAACGAATCTCCTCGCGCTCAACGCAGCAGTGGAAGCCGCGCGCGCCGGCGAGCATGGTCGCGGGTTCGCCGTCGTGGCCGCCGAAGTGCGCACGCTGGCAGGGCGCAGCTCCGCCGCGGCGAAGGAGATCAAGGCGCTGATCGCCGCCAGCTCGGAGCGCGTGCACACGGGCCGGAAGCTGGTTCAGGATGCACGCGCAACGATGCAGGAAATCGTTGATGGCATCGCGCCGGTGGAATCCATCGTCAGGGAAATCGCAGATGCCAGCCGCAACCAGTCCGCGACGGTAAGCCGGACAATGAAGCAGATGAACGAGGTGGCACGGCAGCACACCGCTGTGGTCGCGAGGGTGGCGCATGCGGCGCGGGATATGACGGAGGAAGCCGAGACCTTGCGACAGAGTGTGCTGCTGTTCAAGCTCCCCGACGGTGACAGCCCGGCACTGGCGTTCTCCGACGCCGGGAAGGTGGCTTCTCTGCGTCCGAAGACCGCTCAATAGTCGGCGCTGAGGTTCGCGAAGTTGAACACGATACCGACCCAGAGCAGCAGCGTGCAGCTCAGGGCTACACCGATGGAACATAGTTTCCCGAACCAACCGCGCCGCAATGGCCAGCAAACAATCAGATCACAACAGGATGCGAGTGCGGCGGCGAAGAACGTGCACAGGGCAGCGACCTTCAGCAGTAGCAGCCAGACATCCATGCCGCTCGACAAGCGGTCATACGAACCGGCCATGTAGACCAACGTCGCCACGATCGTGACGAAGAGAATGGCCGCAGCCAGGCTCCGTCAGAATCTCGCCGTCCTTGACGATCACCACCACGCCGCCGGGAATGTCGGCTGCCTGCAGCGCGCTGGGGATCGAGCCGTCCAGCCAGGCGTTCACGTTCTCCTGCGTCGGCGGGCGAGCGGTTTCGGCATGAGCATCGAATATCCCGACGGTCAGCAGCACGGCCGCCATCGACACAAGCGTTATCAAGCGCATGAGCAGCGAGTCCTTGCTTAAAACAAACGATCGATCGACAACCCGATCGTTCTCGGCCAGTCAATGGAGTGCAGCTGACTGGCGCGGTCCCGACGTCTTTTGCGAGAAGCCGCTGGCGCGCACGGCCAGCACGCCCGGGATGACAGGCGCTCGCCTTCAGATGCTTTCACGATGCCCGGATAAAGGCTTCGCGCCATTGCCCGGCGACTGACCGCCTATCGTTTGATTCCAGTTACCATGATATAGCCCCATTTGTCGAAGGATTTTCATGGTAAGCTTCGTACCAATGCTGGAACGCCCCCAATTGCTCGGCCGGATCCGGCGTGCCCTGAAGCGCAGCCGGGTCGTCGCACTGATCGGCCCGCGCCAAAGTGGGAAAACGACACTCGCACGCACGTTGCTTCCCGGGGATTCCGGCAACTACTTCGATCTGGAGGATCCGAGGAGCCTGGCGCGCCTCGACCAGCCCATGACGGCGCTCGAGAGGCTGCGGGGTATCGTCATCATCGATGAGATACAGCGTCTCCCTGAGTTGTTTCCGGTGCTGCGCGTTCTCGCCGACCGCAAACCGCTCCCTGCCCGCTTCCTCATACTTGGGAGCGCGTCCCCCGAGCTTCTACGCCAGTCTTCCGAATCACTTGCCGGTCGCATCGAGACAATATCGGTAGCCGGTTTCAGCCTGACCGAGGTCGGTAAGTCGGTCGCGAACCGCCATTGGCAGCGAGGCGGATTTCCGCTTTCGTTCCTGGCACGGACAAACGATGACAGCTTTACGTGGCGCCAGCAGTTCATTCAGACATTCCTCGAACGCGACATTCCACAGCTCGGCATCAACATCCCTGCTCCAGCGCTGTTGCGCTTCTGGACAATGGTTGCTCATTGCCACGGTGGCATCTGGAGCTCTGCTGACCCAGCTCGCTCACTCGGCATTGGCGAGTCGACCGTTCGCCGCTATCTCGACCTGCTTGCGAATCTGCTGGTCGTGCGTCAGCTGCAGCCCTGGCACGAGAATCTCACCAAGCGCCAGGTGAAGGCGCCTAAAGTCTACGTGCGCGATAGTGGACTGCTGCATTCTCTGCTCGGCATTCGCAGCGAAAGCGAGCTGCTTTCCCACCCTAAGAGTGGCGCGTCCTGGGAGGGCTATGTAGTCGAAGAAGTAGTCAATGCAATACAGCCGGATCAGGCATATTTCTGGGCGACACATCAAGGGGCAGAACTCGATCTTCTGCTCCTGAAGGACAGCCGAAGGGTGGGAATCGAAATCAAGCGATCAGATGCACCCGTCATAACCCCTTCGATGCGTATCGCCCTGAATGATCTTCGTCTCGAACAGATGATCGTGCTCTATCCGGGAACCCTGGCGTACGAGCTGGGACCGCAGGTAAGAGTTGTTCCGATCAGCTCCGTTGCCGCAGGGAGTATGGAGACGCTGTTTCCGAAACGCGCTTCGACTCGCGCACGTCGAAGCCCACCCGGGAAGTGATTTTCATGAAGTTGCCGATCACGCTTCCACGGATAGGGCGCCAGGCCGATGCCCTCCTGTTTGGCCGGGTGACCTACGAGATGATGGAAGCAGCGCGTGGCGGCCGCGGGCGCAAACGGGGGCCATGACCCTCAGGCGCCCCGGTGCGCCCAGTGGCGCACGAAGGGGCTCAGCGCCAGGAAGAAGAGTCCGGCGGCCACGCCGAACCACCCTACGGACTGGAAAACGTGCAGGGAGCTCGCCAGCGAGCCCGCCGCGTTCAGCCCTTGCGCGCCTGAGGTGTCCGACGAACCGACGGCGGCAATGAGTGCGCCGATGTATTGCGCGGCGGATGAGGCCAGCAGCCAGATCGCCATCATTGTCGACACCAGCAGCGGAGGCGAAAGGCGGGTGAGCTCGGATAGCCCGATGGGCGAAACGAAGAGCTCGCCCGTTGTGTGCAACAGGTATGTGAACCCGAGCACGATCAGCGGCAAGCGATAGGTGGCGTCGGCGAGATCGCGGCTCCAGACAATGACCAGGAATCCCGCGCCCACCTGGATGAGCCCGAGAGCCACTTTGGTCATCGGGCTGGGGTCGCGTCCGCGTCGGGCAAGAAAGGTCCAGAGCCAAGCGAACGCCGGGGCGAAGATCATCACGAACCCCACGTTGAACGCCTGAACCTGCGCGGCGGTCACGCCGGCATCCAGCCACACTCGGCGAGCAGACGGCAGCGCGGCCTCGAGCATCGCGCGCGTTCCGAGAAGGAACTCACGACCGAAGAGATCGAACGTCCACGGACGGTTCACCAGCGTGAGGTTGGTGTTCCGGTCCGCAAACAGGTTGAGAGAAGTCGCAGCCTGAAGGAACAACATCCAGAAGAGCACAGCCGCGCCGGTGAGTAGCAGCGAGAGGTAGATTCTCTGGCGTTCTACCTTCGACTGCGACCGGTGCACATAGCGGCCGACATAATAAAGGATAGCGACCGAGCCGAGCGCGAGAGCCGCGCCGACGAGTTCGTTCCGCTGCATGAGAAACCAGATGACGACCAAACTGAGTAGCGATACGAGGTACACCATGTGCTCTGTGTTCAACACGCTGAGCCTGCGCTGCTTCAGCAGCGCCGTGTCTGGCGGCTCGCCTTGACCCTGGAGCAGGCGCTTGCCGAGCACGAATACCAGCAGTCCCGCGATCATGCCTGCTGCGGCGAGGCCGAAACCCCATGCCCACCCGTAGGTGAACCCGAGATAGCCACAGAGCAGCGCGGCCCAGAACGAGCCGATGTTGATGCCGAAGTAGTAGAGCGTGAAGCCCGCATCCTGCCGCACGTCTCCACGCGGGTAGAGCAGGCCCACCAGGCACGAAACGTTTCCTTTCAGGAAGCCCACGCCCAGCGCGATGAACGAAAGCGCGGCGAATAACAGACCCACGAAAAACGGGTCGCGCCCTTCCGCGCTCAACGTGTAGTGACCGGGTGCAAGTGTGACCGGCAAGCCTGCGCTCGCCGGCAATCCTTTGATGTGGAGCGCGCCCTCCTCGCTCTGGCTCATGGGATAGGTATCACCCCGGTACACAACGGCGAGCTTGCGCACCGCGCCGTCGCGTGAGGCGGCTACCTCAAAACGCGTGCCCTCCACGTCCAGCACCTGCTTCGCGGGCGCCCCCTCGATTGCCATCAGCAGGTGGGCTGCGACCAGCAGCAGGCAGCCGAATA
>JBDTUL010000390.1:0-6195 GCA_040007735.1 Gammaproteobacteria bacterium
CGCCCGTGGGGCGCGCGAGCTGGTGCTTGATCTCCATGTTGTAGCCGATGGTATCGAGCACCACGTTGTACTCGATGATGCCCGCGACAAACGGCTGACTGCCGTCGGAGTTGCCGAGATAGAGTCCGGTGCCCGCGCCAATGATAGTGTTGCGACGGATCACCCAGTTCCAGGCCGGACCTTTCGTCGATATGCCCACGGTTTGCTGGCTGCCGTTGTGAGCGACGATCTTCAGGTTCTCGAGCGTGATGTGGTGCGAGTTGCCACGCGAATCCACGCCGAACGGGCCATCGCGGCCGCCACCGTCCAGCGTCAGGTTCTTTACTTGCAGATAGCTCGTCCCGTCGAGCTGCACGGTGTTGCAGCAGTCGCGGGCGGTGAAGATGGCGGACTGATCGTCTGGACCGGTAACGATGATGGGCTGGGAAGCCGTGCCGGCTTTTCCCCCGAGTGACAACCCCTGCGTGTACGTGCCCGAAGCAAGGCGCAGCGTGTCGCCCGCGGCGAGACTCGAGACCAGGTTCTGGTAGTTCGACGGGTTGGCGTCGACGATCGCAGCGTGGGCGGTTGTGGCGAACAAAGCCACTGCGAGCACCGCGGCGGCCATGTGCAGCCTCGTTGTTGGAACGAGCCGCGGGTGAAACTGTCGAGAGATCATGTCTAGCGTTCTGCCCGGTGTGCCCAGTGTCGGCGGGCCATCGTATAGCCCACGCGCCGCATGGCGCACGATGTCTCTGGCGCCAGACAGAACGCACAAAAAGCTGAGCAGATGTGCAATGAGTGTTCTGTCACAATTGGCCGACAACGTCTTTCTGCGGTTTTCATGGAAGAGCCTTACACCGTCACCGTGCGCCACCCTTCGAATAGAGCAGTCCTGCTCTTGATGGCGCTAGCCGTTCTGTGCCCGCGACCCGGTGCGGCGGAAGCCCCCTGTGCCGCGCCTTCTCGGGAATGCGCCGTGGTCGGCAAATGGGAGATCAGTGCCGCGTTCGGGGTGGGTCAGCGTTCGAATCCCGTTCTGGGGAAGTCCGATATTCCGCTCATCGTGATTCCGCACATCAGCTACTACGGCAAGCGCTTCTTCCTGGAAAACCTCGAGCTGGGGTTCACGCTTCACGAGGGCGACACGAGTGCGCTCAACCTGATCGCGACTCCGGGCTACGATCGGGTGTTCTTCTATCGCAACGACTTGCAGAACATCTTCATCGCCGGCGCGGCTTCCATGCCGACGCTGGCGCCGACATCAGATCTGGCGCAGGCGTTCCCGGTGGGCAAGCGTCGCACCACCTATCTGGCCGGGCCGGAATGGACGTTCAATTATGGCCCGGTTACCGGCCAGCTGGACGCGCTGCGCGAAGTCACCGGCGTGCACGACGGATATGAAGTTCGCGGTGCCCTGGCGGTCCCGCTGCTGCGCTCGAAGGATTCGCTGGTCGCCAGCGCCGGCCTGACCTGGAAGAGCAGCCAGACGGTTCAGTACTACTACGGAGTGGAAAATCTGTACGAGCCGGGCGCGGCACTGAGCCCGTTCGTCAAGCTGCGCTACTCGCGCACCCTGTCGGCTCGCTGGTCCCTGAACGCGTTTGCTCACTACGAGCATCTCGCAGGCTCGATAGCGAATAGTCCTATCGTCACTGAGAATCACGTTACGACGGTGTTTGCCGGTGTTGTCTTCAAGGTTCGTTAGGGTCGGCCTACGGGCGGGCCGCTCGGCGGCCCTGGCGCTGCTCTGTGCAATCGCCAGTGGCGGCGCCGGCGCGGCGCTCGACCCGCCGGACGAGGCCATCAAGCTGGAGTTGAGCCCGCGAATCTGCACGCTGGCCGCTGGCGACAACTCCTGTGATACGACGGTCACTGCGCATTGGCGCGCGCCCCGGGATGAGTCGCTCTGCCTGCTCATCGTCGGTCAGCCGCAAGTCAAACATTGCTGGGAAAATCATTTGGAGGGCGTCTACACCGTAAGGCTGGAGTTCAGCCAGGACTTGCTGGTCGAGCTGCGGGACCCGCAACTTCAGAAAGTGCTCGCCTCCGAAGCAATCGCCGTGATCAGAGAGGCGCTTCGCCTGCGGCACAGGCGTCGACAGCCCTGGGACATCCTCTCCTGATATGGCGCGCCATTTCCTTCAGTTGTATCTGCTCATCGTTGTGACACTCGCCGCGGTGAGCTGGGGTCAGGGACGACTGTGGGACACTTACTCCGCGCGCACCGACCGCGGGGCCATCGCGGAAAGCCAGGCGCAGGCCGCTGCAGTGGCGCTAGTTGACGACCGGCTTCGCGCCGTGCCGCGCGATGCCCGACAGCAGTTCGTGAAGGAGCTTGCGGCCCGAACCGGCGTTGATCTCGAGCTGTTCGAGCAGAAGGACATTGCGGGTGAGGACACGCATTCGCGCCTGGCCCGAGGCGACCTCGCGTACATGCATGCTGCCGACAAGGAGTGGCTGCTCAAGCGTTTGACCGACGATGACAGGGTGCTGGCGTTTCGATACGCCGCACCGGCGACGCCGCGCGGGAGATTGGACTGGGCGCTGGCACTCATCTTCTATGCGGCCATCGCACTCGTGATCATGACGTGGCTGTGGCCGCTCACGCGCGACCTGCGGCAGCTCGAGCGTTCGACCACGACCTTCGGCAACCGTAACTGGGTGTTCGATCCTCACATCGGAATTCGCTCGCCGATCTATCGCCTGGCCGAGGCCTTCCGGCGCATGGCCGCGCGCATCGACAGTCTCATCGGATCTCAGAAAGACATGACGAACGCCATGTCGCACGAGATCAGAACGCCGCTCGCCCGGATGCGCTCCGAGGTCGAGTTGGCGCGCATGTCCACGGACGCCGGCAAGCTGGCCCGGCATCTGAACCACATCAATGGAGACATCGCCGAGCTCGATGCTTTCGTCAAAGCCACGCTCGATTACGCGATCCTCGACCGGGCCGAAGTTGCGCTCAATATCGGCGAGTACGATCTCACGGTCATGCTGCCCGCCATCGTGGAATCCATCAAACGCGACGCGCGCGCCGACCTGACGTTCCGGTGCGAGGTTTCAGCCAAAGCGACCCAGATCGTGTGCGATGCGCATCTCATGGAAACGGTGGTGAGAAACCTGCTCTACAACGCAACTCGATTTGCGCGCAGCCTCATCGGCGTCACGTTCTTCATTCGGCCAGATGGTGTCTACAACCTGCGTGTCGATGACGACGGTGCGGGCATCGCCCCGGCGGATCGGGAGCGCATCTTCGACTCGTTCGTGCAGCTCGACGATCCGGCGCGGCAAAAGGTGGGCTACGGGCTGGGCCTCGCCATCGTGAAGCGCGTCGTCCAGTGGCACGGAGGCAAGGTAGCCGTCTCCAAGTCCGGCCTGGGTGGCGCGGGGTTCTCCGTCACGTGGGGGCCGACTGTCGCTTGAGGGGGAGGGCCGGCGCCCCGGGGAAATTAATTTGGAGCTGTCGGCTGGCGCGCCCCTCGTTCGTCCTTGGACAGGATCGCGTGGGTTCACCTCGGCTTCAAATTTACGAAGGGCGTCCTATGTCGGTTCAAATGACAAACACGGCTGAGCCGCCGCGCCGCTTGTGGCGGAGCGTGGGCGCGGTTTTCGCGGGCTTTCTTACGGTGGTGGTTCTTTCGCTCGGCACCGATCAGGTGTTGCACGTGATGCAGGTGTATCCGCCGTGGGGCCAGCCGATGCACGAGCCGGGTCTCAATCTCCTGGCGCTGGCTTATCGGGTTGTCTACACCGTGCTCGGGGGTTACGTCACGGCGAGGCTCGCGCCGCGGGCGCCGATGGTGCATGTCTGGGTGCTGGCAGCGATTGGTCTGGTGCTTGGCACGGCCGGTGCGATTGCGACTATTCCGATGAACCTGGGGCCGGCGTGGTATCCGATCGCGCTCGCGGTGACGGCTGTGCCGTGCACGTGGCTTGGCGGAGTGCTGCTGCGTCGATAGGCCGCTGTGTCGTCACGTCAGGCTCGCACGCGGATCTGCGCGATATGGGCGGCGGCCAGCTCGTTGGCACGGAACTCGAATCGGACAAAGTGGTGCTGGCGCGGGCGCACCGCGAAGCGGCGGGCCTCGCCGATCTCGACGACATTCGATCGTGAATTTGCAGCCGCCGACTAAGGACCTCGAGACCGAATCACGACTGGTGCAATGGGATATCTTGCTCGGGCAGGGCTGACCCGACCGGCACCGTTGCCGTGGACCGCCCGACGGTCACGGCAATTGGCAGTCAGCCGGGAAGCCCCGTAGAATCCGCCCCCCTGCGCGCCCGTAGCTCAGCTGGATAGAGTGGCAGCCTCCGAAGCTGCAGGTCGCTGGTTCGAATCCAGTCGGGCGCGCCATTCCACTTTTACCGCCCGAAAAATCCGCTAACGCCTTGAAAGGCAACGCCAGATTGGCGGTTCGAAATCCCTCATTTCGCACATAGCCAAGACGCTCGATGAAGGCCAGTTTCATCATTGCTTTCTCGTGCTCAAGGCGGTCAGAAGCCCAGCATTTATAGGGGTTTTGAGACACTCGAACGCGGTTCGAACTGTTTCATCGAAGCTGCGGACCGGACACCCGCATTGGGCAATTTTCTCCGTGATAGCCATTTTCTCCGCCTCAAGTTTCTCCACGCGCTTTTCAAAAGCGCCGATGACCGTTTGGCCTTTGGCTTCAACGATCCGGTGTATGCGCCATTACGGAGCCCGACCGCTCAAGAGGCCTTTGGCAATCTGCTGAGGCAGGTTCGCGTGCATGTGGGTTCGAGCCAGGAACAGCTCGCGGCTCGCTCGGGTATTACGCTATCGCCCATCATGCGACTCGAGAGCGGCATTACAGAGCCGACATTGAGCGAGTTGTTCGCTTTGAGCCGTGCGGTCAACGCACGGCTGGGATCAATTATCGAGGGCGTCGAATTCCTGATGGGCCTCGATAGCAAATCGCGGCGGGAACCAGGCTATGACGAGAAAGCCCTGGAACTTTAGGCGGCAAATCAGGCAGCGCGTCCCCTTTACGTGCGCCGTTCGAACTCCACTTTGACCTGTTTGATTCATGGCCATTGGCGTCGCAAGCACCGTGAATCGTCCGCAGGTGGCGCCTCGAGCGACGATCACCACAGAGCCTGCGGGAATCATCTTGGTGGAGCTGTGTTCCAGTCCTTCGCGGGTTATGCATCGCTCTATATCAGTCAGGAAGAATGAATCACATTGGGATACGTCCTTCGCGGCCGCCCATTTGATATCCCCATTCCAGAATTCTGCGACGGAGGTCTTCGGGGTTCCGCCTGAGAGGAGTTCTGCGATCTCAAAGAGTGGCACGTTCCGCCACCCAGTTGGAATCGGCCCCATCGCGGATTCCACTAACGCGCTCGGAAACAGGTGTACGGTTTCTGCGTCCATGCCGACGGGCTGACGACCTTCGGCTTTGACGCGGACAGGGTCGAAGTCGACGAACCACGACTTGAAGAGGGCTCGCGCCGTGGCCTCGAGCGTTTCGTTCGTCCGGCGGTTCAGTTCGATCAGGATTCGCGCCGGATTTCTTGTCCGCTTCCAGTTCGGCATGCTTTTCCTCGAACGCATCCGAAACATACTTGAGGAAAATGAGGCCGAGAACGACGTGCTTGTACTCCGCCGCATCCATGTTTTTGCGAAGCTTGTCCGGCATCTGCCAGAGCTTCGCCTCGAAACCGACGAGCGCGTCCGACGTCGCGGCGCCGCTCTCACGGGTCTTTGACTCAACCTCTCCTGACTTCTTCGCCTTGTGGGCGGGCCGCACGACCTTCTTCTTGTTTTGGTTCTTGGCTTTCGCCATTTCATTCCCTTTTATCGGATGAGCCGCGCGGCCGCGCGTCAATCCAGTTACTTAGTTCGTTCGCGTGATACGCCACTGGCAGCGGATCTTTGAGAGCTGGGGACGCCAGGAGCATCAGACTCCAAACGACGGCATGCTATTCCACGAAGTGCTTATGCTCAATCGTCCGGCAACGGGCGTCACGTGTTTTGCTCTTCCCCGCTTGCTTTGGGCCCTCGCGTTTTAATTTCGGTATGAAGGCAGCAGTCGGATCCGGCGCACGAGGCGGTGTCGCACACGTCTATGCCAATCGGGCGCGCCATTTCCCTGCGGTTTCCGGCACTTGCGGCGAACTGGGCCTAGGTTATTCCGCTCCGACGGCAGAGTCCGCTGCGAGACAATTCCCGGCTGGCTAATCCCCCGCCAG
>JBDTUL010000391.1:0-6169 GCA_040007735.1 Gammaproteobacteria bacterium
CTCACATGCCCGTTCGTCCCAGAACGGCCCATCTTGCAGGAGGCGCTGGCTCCCCAGAGGATCTGTTTGCACGCTCTGTGTTTCCCGACGGTCCTCGACTCCCGCGGCGATCTTCAACGGACCCGCCGGCAGAGAGAACAGGCTGCCAGTCAGGTGCGCCCCGATGACCTGCTGGGAGTTTGCGATGTCAGTGACGCCGTCGTCACGGAAATACACCAGGGCATCGGCTGTGGCCGCGTCGGGGCCGAAGATGTTGATGGGCTTGCAACCAGCCGCAACCGCCACCGGGTCGGCGCAGATCGGCCCGGACGGACCCGCCACTGCGTTCAGCGCCTGGTTATATCGACTGGTGATTCGATTGTGAGTCAGCGTGGACTTGCCCTGGAAACGGCCATACTGATACGCCACGTCCCACTTGAACTGGCTGCCCAGATCGCCGTCGAGTTTGTTGACGATGGTGTACGTGGAGCGGTCACCACGATTCACGCTGATACCCTGGTCCACGTCGGTACGCCCGTAAGCTAGCTGGGTGAGACCGTTCTGATCCATCAGCGCACCGACCGCCGCTGGCAAGAACGGATTGTTACGCTGGATCGTGGAGAATTCGTAGTTGGGCTGCAGAGGAATGGCCGTCGACGAGTGGCCCAACTGAAGATCCGCCGTGAACGTGAGGCTATCCGAGAAGTGGTAGGCGAAGTTGGCGAGTGATGAGAAGACCTTCGACTGCAGGCGCAGCACGTCGAAATCCGCTTCATCGAAGCCGTCACCGCCGATGCCCAGATAACCCAGGGGACCGTAGGGTGTCGCATCGTTTTGAGTCGGGCGCAGTGCCCCGTTCTCGCCAATGGTGTAACGCGTATTCCCAATGACGAAAGCGCTGCCATAGGAGGTATTCGGGAACCTCCAGTTCGCATACCGGAGATTCGTGTATGGGTTCGCCGCAGTGACGCTCGGGTTGGAGAACTCGGATACGTTGTAGCGGCTGAACGAGCGCTGCTTGGCGTGCAGCAGCGGTTCGGAAGAGTACGACAATCCGAGACTGAATTCCGTTCGCTCGGTTGCCTGGCCCAGCACTGCACTCAGCGCGAGTCTCTTGTCGTCTCCATGCTGGGACGTGCCGCCTCTCACGGCCACGTCGATGCCTTCCTTGGGGTGCTTCAGAATTACGTTTACGACACCTGTCACCGCGTCGGCACCGTAGACGGCCGCCGCACCGCCGGTTGTGACTTCGACGTGATCGATCATGGCGGCGGGAATCGTCGACAGGTCGACCGCCGACGAGGCCGCGGTTCCGGACACGCGCCGCAGGCCATTGATGAGCACCAGCGTTCTGTTTGTGCCCATGCCGCGAAGGTTGAGAAACGTTGCGCCGGCGTCAGCGGAGTTGGCGCCATCACCGCCGGGGTTGTTACCGAGCCCGACGCCGAACTGCGACGCACGCGTCATGATATCCGCGAGATTGTCGAGGCCGGTGTGCGCGATCGCGGCCGCGTCGACGATGCTGGTAGGCGCCGGCATGTCCTCGACCGCTCGCCGGATTCGGCTTCCGGTCACAACGACTTCTCGCAACGGGGAAGATTCGCTTTCCGCAGAGCGCGAATCGGATCGCTTTTCGGCAGTCGTGGCACCCGGTGAAGTCGAGGAGTTGCCTGCGCCCTGCGCAAGGCGCAATGGCCGCTGAGCTGCGTGCGGCGCCGACGAGTCGCTCACGGGCTGCAATGTCGAGTCCACTGGGCTCGCATCCGACGCCTTCCGGAAGACGACCTTCGGCTCCACCGCGATGGTCCGGTCGTTGAGCCGGTGAAACGTGAGGTCGGTGCCGTTCAAGAGCGCGCCGAGCGCTGCTTCGGGCGTGTACTGGCCGTTCAGCGCCGGGGCATCGTGCCCATCCGTGAGCCGCGACATGAAGACGATCTGGATGCCGCTTTGTCTGGCGAGTTCTTGCAGCGCTGCGCCGAGCGGTCGTGGCTGGATCTTCAGCTCATAGTGTATGGGGGTTTCAGCGAAGGCGACGCCGAACGCGAAGCAGGAAGCCAGGATTGCTGCGGTGGCGAGCAAGACTCCTGCGTTCCCGCTGCCCGGTTTACTCTCTCTCTTCTGCGTAGAGAGGTGTTCAGATAGATGTGTTGTCGTGTCGTGCATGCTGCCGCTCATGAAAGATTCCCGGTGCGTTGTTCGCCAGTCTTTGATCCATCCCTTCTGGCAAGACGTTTTTCTTCCTTGTTACTTCTATAGAGCCCGGTTTTTCGCGTATCTACCCCGCGCCCGGCAAAATAAAGCCTGCGGTGGAGTGCGAATTCGCGTGCACGCGGCGGGAGAACGTTGGTGGCTTCGTGCGCGGCGCACCGTTGTGAGCCGCATCGAGATGACATGAACTACTTCGGAGCGGCGACTCGATCGTCCAGAGTCACGATAATGCGCCGGCGATCGGCATCGTGTTCGATGCTGAGCTCGGGGAGCTGCGCCAGGAATGTGATGAACGACTCGGGGTCGTTGGTGGCGAACACACCGGTGATTTCCTGGCTGCGCAGTTCGCCGCCCTGGATCTCGATGCTCTGACGGTTGTAACGATTGAACTCGCCCGCCACCTCACCCAGCGGCCGATGGTCGAACACGAGCTTGCGTTGAGTCCAGGCGGTCGCGGCAGCCGCGTCGGCTCGCGCGGTGTGCGGTTTGATACGAGGCGCCACCGTCAACTGTTCGCCGGCCGCCAGCGGCAATTTTTCCGCCTCGCCATCCTGACTGGGATCAGGGGTGAATACTGCGACTCTACCTTCGACGACAGTGACTGTGGTGCCACCGACCCTGCGGTCCACGTTGAACTGAGTGCCGACCGCGCGCACGGTCGTTTCGCCAGCCGTGACATCGAAAGGTCGTGCCGCATCGTGCGCCACCTGGAACAACGCTTCCCCGGCAAGGAGCCGCACGATGCGGTGACCCCTCGTCAGGCGAACTTCGATGGACGACGATGTGTTGAGTGTCACGACGGAACCGTCGTTCAAGACCACGGAGCGTTGCTCACCGAGCGCCGTCCGGAACCGTTCGGGGCTGAAGACACCGTACAGCCACGAGCCTAGTGCGACCAGCGCAATGGCCGCTGCAGCGGCGATACGCCGCCCAGTCACCGTCGCGAGCCGGAACCCGCGAGGAGCGTCTGCGCTCGGCGCATTCGAATGGCCCTCGGCGCGTGCCGACGGCAGATTGATCACTTCGCAAGGCGCAGCCTTTGCGGCTCGGATCAACTCTGCCACCGGCGTGTCGGGCCACCGGACTTTGTCCGACCTCAGCATTCGCGAGAGTCGCGCGGACTGCAAGAACGCATCGACGCGCTCCGGCGAGCGAGCCACCCATTCGCAAAAGGCGCGATGATCGACGGCAGTCGCGTCGCCGTTGTTGAGCAGCGTCCACCAGGACGAGGCCTGCTCCGTCACGGAAGCCGTCGGATCGATCTCGGTCGAATGATCTTTTTTCATTGCAGGGCCTTCCTCTAGCTCAACATCGCGGCGCGCAGTTTCTCGAAGCCCCGCGTCAGGTGACGCCGCACCTGGCGATCCGAGAGTTCGAGCGAGACGGCGATTTCCTTACACTGAAGGTTTTCTCGAAATTTGAGCAGGATCACGGCACGCGTGACAGGCGGAATCTCTTCCAGCGCCTGCTCCAGCCGCGCCTGCGACCCTTCAGTCTCGAGCTCGAACTCCGGGTCCCTCAAATCCACCAGCAAATCGTCCTCGGCGGATTCGAACATCTCTTGCGGAGGCTGGCGGTCCCGCCATTCGGCCATGACGTGTGAGGCGACTCGCAGCAGATAGCTCTGGGGGTTGCGAACATCTCCCAGATCGCGCGCACGCAACAGGCGCAGGTAGGTCTCCTGCGCGAGGTCTTCGATATCGACGGTCGCTCTGACGCGGCGGCCGATGAACTTCAAAAGGCTGTGGTTCCAGCGCTTGCGCCAGCCCATCAGCAGCGTGCGATTCGACATACCCCTCGAGCGATCGGCCTGCTGTTTCGTAGCCATCTATATAAAGACAGAGCGGCAAATCCGCCGATTCTACCCCCCCTCTTCGCAAATATAGTTTTACGACACGCGCTGGACCAGTGCGTACATTATTGAATCACGTTCCGCATTTCCGACGTCACTCCAAATTCGGGGCTCCCTATGAGACATGCGCTTCCACTCCTCCTGGCGGTCGTGGCTGTGGTCACCCCCCTCGTCGCAAAGGGGGCGGAACACGACACCATCATTCGCCATGGCCTCATTTACGACGGCTCCGGCAAGCGTCCGTTCGTCGGCGACATTGCGATCGATGGCGACCGGATTACCTATCTGGGCAGGCGCGCGCCCGGCCGCGGACGCAGCGAGATCGATGCGAGGGGCAAGGCTCTGGCGCCCGGCTTCATAAACCTGCTCGCCCATGGGGAGGAATCACTGATCGTCGACGGACGCGCACTCAGCGACCTGCGACAGGGTGTGACTCTCGAGGTCTTCGGCGAAGACTCCATGGGGCCGTTGACACCCCAGATGAAGGCGCTCGGCGCGCAGCGCCAGGGTGAGGTGCGCTACGCAATCGACTGGACCACGCTTGGGCAGTATCTCGAGAAGCTCGAGAGGCGCGGGATCGCGCCGAACGTAGCTGCGTTCGTCGGCGCCGGCACGGTGCGGGTTAACCTGCTGGGCGAAGCAGACATTCAGCCAACTCAGGAGCAGCTGCGAGCAATGGAAGGTCTCGTCCGGCAGGCGATGGAAGAAGGCGCACTCGGTGTTACGGATGCCCTTATCTACGCGCCGAATACCTACGCGAAGACACCCGAATTGATTGCGCTGGCGTCGGAGTCAGCACGCTGCGGCGGAATGTACACTGCGCACATTCGCGCCGAAGGAGACCGGGTGCTGGAGGCCATACAGGAAACGATCGACATCGCCAAAGCTTCGGGTGCCCCGGCCGAGATCTACCATCTGAAGGTCGAAGGCAGGGCGAACTGGCACAGGCTCGACGCCGTGATCGCCAAGATAGAAGCGGCGCGAGCAGCTGGCACACGCATCACGGCCGACATGTACACCTACACGGCAGGTGCAACCGGCCTGGATGCCGCCATGCCGCCGTGGGTGCAGGACGGGGGCCTCGAAGCCTGGATCGCGAGACTTAAGGATCCCGCACAGCGCGCGCGAGTCGTCGCTGACATGCGAGACCCCCACCCGGCATGGGAAAACCTTTACCGGTTCGCCGGCGCCAAAGGCGTGCTGCTGCTCGGCTTCAAGAACCCGTCGCTGCGGCCGTTGATCGGCCGGACGCTGGCCGACGTGGCCGCGGAGCGTCACCTCAGCCCCGAGGATGCCGCGATCGACCTCGTCATCGAGAACGTCGCGCGGGTGGAGGTCGCCTACTTCCACATATCCGAGGCCAACGTGCGCCGACAGATTGCGCTGCCCTGGATCAGTTTCGGGTCGGACTCCGCTGCCCCGGCCCCGGAGGGGGCATTCCTGACGGAGAACCCGCACCCCCGAGCCTACGGAAATTTCGCACGCCTGCTCGGCAAGTACGTTCGCGACGAGCACGTGATCGGCCTGGCGGAGGCGGTGCGCCGACTCGCGTCATTCCCTGCGGCTACCTTGTCACTCAAAGAGCGCGGCTTGCTGAGGAAGGGTTACTACGCCGATGTCGTAATGTTCGACCCGGCCACGGTCCAGGACCATGCGACATTCGAGAAGCCACACCAACTGGCCACCGGCATCGACAATGTCTGGGTCAACGGAGTGCGCGCCCTCGCCAACGGGGTCGCGACGGGAGCCGCGAGTGGCAGAGTTGTGCGCGGAAGGGCCTGGACGGGAGCGTCTGGTGGAGGCTGCCGAGCGTCGAGCAAGGACTGGAAGTGGAGCGACTGAAAGCGGGCCACAGCCTCGGCCAGTGGAGTCTTCAGTACTTCAGGAACATGCGCTGGATCTCACGGGTATCTGTAGTCTTCGTCAACGCAAGCGCCATCAGGATGCGGGCCTTGGCGGGACTCTGATCGTCAACGACGACATAATCGTTCTCGTCATCATTGATCTCGGCATTGCGGACAACGGCTCCGCTGCCTGTGCGAGTCGCGCGCACGATAAACACGCCTTTGGCTCGCACCTCTTTGATGGCGGCATCGAGGTAGTCCGCGATGTTGCCGTCGCCAAAGCCTG
>JBDTUL010000392.1:0-6140 GCA_040007735.1 Gammaproteobacteria bacterium
CGAGCGGGCCCAGGCCTCCAGTAACGAGATAAGTGGCGTCGGCATGAAAGCGAGCCGACACGCCGTCCAGGTCGTAACGCCACGGCGCCAGGCGCATGACGAATCGTCGCCCGCTCCGCAGGGCAACTCGATCTTCCGCAGACTCGGCCACGAGCTCATCGCACAACGCCGCAATGCTGGCGGGTGAGGTTGCGCGTTCCACATCGACATGAGTGCAGCGGAACTCCGGGTGCTCGAGCGCGATAGCGAGCGCGAGCCCGCGCACAGGCGCCTGGGCAACACCGGTGACGCGCGAGAAGTTTGCGGAAACGCAGTCTTCGGTCACGAGCCACAGCCGCGGCGGTTGCGGCAGGCCTCGCGCCAGCAATTCCTGCAGCAAGCCGAGCACGCTCGTGGAGGCGCGGCGTGCAGACTCCATCACCGCGTCCGTGGAAACGGATCGGTCGAGATCGAACTCAGAGGCAAACAGGCGAATGATGCCGTCGAGTCGCGGCGAACCCGCGCCTGTATCGGCCAGCAGCGCGTGGGCCTCGACACCTTCGTGCCGAACGATGTGGGTATCGCACCGATCACCGCGCGCGCGTAGCGCAGTGGCAAGCAACTCGCTCGTGCCGGCGCGATCCGACAGGATGAGCCAATTGCGTGGCGCGAGCGGTGCGGCAGTAGCCTCCTGCCCGGCGCGTGCGAGAATGATTGATTGCGCCATCACCAGCTTGCCGAGGGGCGCCGCAGACGTCGCTGCGGAAAAGCCGGCATCGCGAAGCGGCGTCAGCCACCTGCCCGGGGAAACCAGCGGATAATCCGGGCGCAGCGCACGGTCCTTGAATCGCCACCAGCCTTCCGTCAGCCCGAAGGTGATATCCAGCCACAGGCGACGTTCGCTGCCTTCCACCAGCACCAACGCTCCACCCGGGGCGAGCAGTTGGCGAACGTTTCGCAGCGTGCTCGTCAGATCCGCCGTGGCATGCAACACGTTCGCGGCAATGACGAGATCGAACCGCCCCCCCTGCCAGGACTGTGCCTCGAGTGGCTTCTCGATATCCAGCACCGCATAGCGAACGAAAGGGTACTGGCCGAATGAATCCCGAGCGTGGTTGAGAAAAAACGCGCCGACATCGGTGACGAAGTATTCCGTGCGCGCGGCATCCAGTTGCGGGAGCACGTGCGCCGTGGTGCCGCCCGTGCCTGCGCCCAATTCGAGTATGCGCAGCCTTCGGTGAGTCGGCAGCGATTCGACCAACGCCGAGATTGCGCTCGGCACCAGTGCGTTGAGAGAACCGAACGCGGGCGAATCTCGATACAGTTCCGCCATCTCCGCGGACTCACCGTCGGGAAACAGAAGACCGAGCGGTTCGCATATCCCCCGCAGCACATCGGCAAGCCGCGAACCGCATCGTGCCAGCACAGCGATTTCGCGACGAAGCTGCGGCACAAGACTCTGAACGCCCGCCGCATCTGGCTCGGCACGCGGGCGCGCGCGCATCACCCGATAGCTCGTGCCGATTCGAGCGATGAAGCCCGCGTCCTCCAATGTTTCGAGCAGGCGCCCGAAGAGTTGACGATGCGCTGGAACGACAGCGAGGCGCTCTGCGAGCGCGTCCGCGTCTATCTGCTCGCCAGTCGCAGGATTCCAGCCGAGCCCATCGAAACCTGCGCGGATGTAGGCCGTGGCGAGCGATTCAATCGCCTCGAGCTCGATCGACTGGTCTGCCACCGAGACGGCGGCGCCCTCCACCCGCTCGCGAACGGGCTCGAGCGATGACAGGAAATCCGGCAACAGGTTGGCGCTTGCGAGCCCGTGCTGGACCCATTCGATGGCGTGCATCGGCGGCAGTGACGTGTCTTCATCCGCACGGGTGCGCGCTTCGGCAGCCGCTGTCTCAGCTCGCAATTCGGGACGGTTTCGATACTGCTCGAGCGCCTCCGGGTTGGCGAGCGCTTCGAGGTTCTTCACGGGCCGGCCATGCACCACGTTGCGCACGGCAAGCTCGACGATCTTGCCCGACTTGGTGCGCGGGATGTCGGTGACCTGAACGACCTTGGCAGGCACGTGGGCCGGCGACGCATTGCTGCGAATATGCTTGCGGATGCGGCTGATGAGAGTCAGGTCGAGCTCGAGCCCTTCGCGAAGCTTCACGAACAGCACGACGCGCGTGTCGTTCTCCCATTCCTGGCCGATGACCAGCGACTCGACCACCTCGTCGAGCTGCTCCACCTGCCGATAGATTTCCGCCGTCCCTATACGTACTCCACCGGGTTTGAGCGTGGCGTCCGACCGCCCGTAGATGATCATTCCGCGCACGCCGTTGTGCTCGGTTATCTCGACGTAGTCTCCGTGGCACCAGACGCCGGGGAATCTCTCGAAGTACGCGCTCCGATACTTCGCTCCATCCGGGTCGTTCCAGAAGCCCACCGGCATCGAAGGGAACGGCCGCGTGCAAACGAGCTCTCCCTTCTCGCCCATCAACTCCCGGCCTTCGTCATCGAACGCTTTGACACTGAGGCCGAGGCCGAGGCATTGAACCTCTCCGCGCCACACCGGCAGCGTGGGCGCGCCGACCACGAAGCACGAAACGATATCGGTGCCTCCCGAAATGGAAGAGAGGCAGACGTCAGCCTTCACCTCGCGATACACGAAGTCGAAGCTCTCCGGCGCAAGCGGAGAGCCTGTGGAAAGAATCGTGCGAAGCTCCTTCAGGCGATGCGTGCGCATGGGCCGCACGCCGAGCTTCGCAACGGTGTCGATGAACTTGGCCGACGTTCCAAACTGGGTGATGCCCTCTTCGTCCGCCAGGTCGAAGAGGATGGTGCCTCGGCGCATGAGCGGCGAGCCGTCATAGAGGATCAGCGTGGCTTCGCTGGCGAGCCCGGTCATCAGCCAGTTCCACATCATCCAGCCGCACGTGGTGGCGTAGAACAGGTGGTCGCCCGGCTTCACATCGCTGTGGAGGCGATGTTCCTTCAGGTGCTGCAGCAGCGTGCCGCCCGCGCCGTGCACGATGCACTTGGGCACGCCCGTGGTGCCCGATGAATAGAGAATAAAGAGTGGATGGTTGAACGGCAGCTGCGTGAACGAGATCTCTTCCGCTGTGCTCCCGGCCAGGAATTCCGCATAGGCAACGGCATTCGGGATGGGGTCGATCGGGGCCGAGCCCCCGGCGTACGCAACTATCACGGTGCGGACGAGCGACGGAAGCTGCGCGGTGATCTGCTGCAACTTGTCGATGAGGTCGACGCGCTTGCCGTTGAACCAGTAGCCATCGCACGTGAACAGCACTTTCGGCTCAATCTGGCCAAAGCGCTCGAGCACGCCGTTCACGCCGAAGTCCGGCGAGCAGGAGGACCACAACGCGCCCAGGCTCGAAGTCGCCAGCATGGCGATGGCCGCTTCCGGCATGTTGGGCAGGTAACCGGCGACCCGGTCACCGGGGCCGACGCCGAGGTGGCGCAGTTGATCCGCTACACGTGCAACTTCGGAATACAGCTCACGCCAGGACAGGCGCCGCCGGGCCTTGTCTTCGCCCCAGAACACGATGGCTGTGCCGTCATCGCGGCGGCGGAGAAGATTTTCGGCGTAGTTGAGGCGCGCTTCCGGAAACCACCGGGCACCGGGCATCCGGTCCCCATCGACGACCGCGGTGGCGCCGGCACTGCCCCGGACTTCACAGAATTCCCAGACGAGGCTCCAGAAGGCGGGCGACTGCTCGACCGACCACCGGTGCAAAGACGGATAGTCCTGAAGGTTTTGCCCCTCGCGGCCACTGGCGAGAGCGGCGAACTTCGAGAGGTTCGCTTCAGCACGGCCAAGCTCGCCGGGCTGCCAGAGTGGGCCCCGCACGCTCAACGCGCGCTCCTGGCGATATCGCGGCCCACGGCCGAGACGCTTTTATTGGTGCAGCGCTGAAGCCGCATCTCCCAGTCTCCGATGCATCCGCTTTTTGGGTTGGACGCGCTTCGCATGACCCACCGCTCAGATTTGGCGGCAAATCAAATAGTTATAGCGTCACTCGCCTTCATCGGGAGTCGGCCGCAGGTCCCCTCACGCCGTCCTTCCGTGTGGTTCGAGGATAGCAGCCCGCACCCGGAACTAGCACCTGTCAAATCCGCCGGCAGGTCCAGGCGAGCGAGGATATTGAAACGGCCCGGAGCGGGCGTGGAGTCATGTCACGAACTGCGGACAGCATCCTTCGCGGGCACACCGGCCGGCGGCTGCAGATTCCCGACCAGACGCCTGCCGTTCAGCACGGCGCCGATGAAGGTGGGTCTCACTAGGTAGCGATAACTGACGAGCGCAATCGTCAACGTCACTGCCAGGATCGCCACAAATTTGAGCGCCCAATGCACCTGCAGCCCGCTTAGTACTACCTGTGAGGCCAGCACCAACGGGTAGTGCACCAGGTATATCCAGTACGAGGCGTCCGCCACGGACCGACAAACCACGCTGGGCCTGTTGAGAAAGCGCAAAGCGAAGCCCGTCAGGCCGAACACCCAGCACCAGCTCGCCAACGCGTAAAGCACCACAAAGACGCGCCGCTCGAGTGGCAAGTAAGCAGTCGCCGCGGGAACATCCCGGAGCGCCAGTGTGCACAGGGTGAGGAATGTCGCGAGGACGGCCATCGCGAGGTAGCTCTTCCATCGATCCCGCCAGACGTTCAGCAAGCCCTCGTTCCGGCGAACCATCCAGCCCAGCGAAAATGCCAGGCCATACCCCAGGAGCGGAAGGAGCTGCGGTATCAGTGAGTGGTTCGGAGTGACGATGCCATCCACGATCGACCACCCGCGTTCGCTGAGCAGCCCCGCAGCAACCGGCACGCTGAGCAGAGGGAGGCCGGCCCAGCGCTTTTCGACAACTTCGCGCACGAGCCGGTCTGCGGCACGACGCAGCCCACCGCGAGTGTCGAGCCAGAGCACCACGCTTCGCACGCCGAGCGCGAGCGCGTAAAAGACGAGCAGGTAGTAAAGGAACCAGAAATAACTCAGTGGGAAGCCACCGAGCCACACCGGCTCACTGAATATCGGTACCCGCTCGAAGTGGCCAGTGAATCCCCAGTTCCAGATGACGACGACGCAAGGGTAGAAAACGGCCCAACCCACTATCAGCGGCACGAGCACTCGCTGCAGGCGGTCGGCCCAGAAGCCGGGGACACCGCGGCGCCGGACCATCATCTGCGCAAAAAAGCCGGCCATCATGAAGAAGAGCGGCAGCCGGAAGTTGTGCCCGACAAACGAGACGAGCATCAGTAGCACGCTCGGCGAAACATCCTCGACCGGCGCATAGAGCGTCACGACGGCGCCGGGAATGAATGAAAGGGTTGCGTGATGAACTACACCCAGCAGCAGCGCGAACGCCCGAACTGCGTCGAGTGCGTGAAGTCTTTCGCCGTTTCCGGCAGTTGTACCGAGAGCCGCCATCAATCGTTTTTTTAGTTGTTCTTATCGGTGCATTGTACATAAGAGGAAACAGCACCGTTCTTGATCAACATTGGAGCCGAATCACCCGCCGGGCGCAATGCCGCAGGCGATAAACAAGTGCAGACCGTGCCGTACTTCACAGCTGCTTTGGGCCAGACGCAGTAGCTTTTTGTATCAGGGACAGCGCCGCGGGGCGCGACGTATAAAGTAAAACAAGGGCGGATGAAGCCCTGGAGATCCAACATGCACGATCAGGCAATCCAATCCGTCAACGTCGTGGAATGGCTGAGCCGATATCGAGACTACTTCGCCGCCCGTTATCCGGATGTGGACATCGGTGTGGTGAACGTGTGTGCCGCCGACGCAGCCGATCACGGGCTCTGCGATAAATATCCAGACCATCCTGAGGATGCGGTCGAAGACGAGGTCGCCAGCTGGACGCCGCACCACGCGTAGCAGATGGCCGCGCGATAGTTCGCACCGCGCATCTGCGCGCGCCAACACTGCCGATCGTCAATGTGAGGCACAGGCACACGTAACGTGCATCCGCCTACCGTGAGCGCTCGCCCGGCGACACCCGCCGGCTGGTCTGAACCCACAAGGCGCGAGCGGCCGAATTCGGCACAGGACGCGGGGAGCAACTGTCCGTGCGACTGGATCGAGCGGCTGCGACTAGATTTTCTGGCGCGCCTGTAGCGGGCGCGGTTTACGCCGGCCGAGCCAAAGGC
>JBDTUL010000393.1:0-6119 GCA_040007735.1 Gammaproteobacteria bacterium
CGTGACGATGCCGTACACCGCAATCGGGAAAAGCAGGTTCGCCGGGAACGCGGCCAGGAACTGCGCGATGGGCTGCACGATCTCGACCACGCGCGGACGCATTCCGACCCACACACCTATGGGCACCCACACGAGGCTTGCGAGCGCAATCAAGACAAACACGCGCAGCATCGTGAGCAACGCAAGGCCCATGACCGCGCCGACTTCGCTCAGCGAAGTGCGCGCCACCATCATGTGAAGGATGTGCCAAAGCGAGAAACCGACGGCGCAGCAGATCGCGGCAAACCAGACCCGGTCCATGCGGCGTGCGGCCTCGGCACTCTTTGCAATCGACGCCGTCCGGATGGGGAACGCCCAGCTGGTCCAGCGAACGGCCGCGTAGAATGATGCGGTGATCGCAGAGGCGAGCCGCGAACGGCGCATCACCGTCAGCGCCCAGGATCGCGGCGCTCGCCCACCGGGCTCCTGCTCGACGCGCAGGCGATCGGCCCACGCCACCAGCGGACGAAAGATCAACTGGTCGTACAGCATGATGACGACGAACATCGTGGCGATCGCCCAGGCGATGGCGCGAAGGTCGCGGCGCTCGATCGCAAACGCGATGTACGAGCCCATGCCCGGCAACGCGACGGAGGTATGGCCGACACTGATGGATTCGGAGGCGACCACGAAGAACCAGCCGCCGGACATCGACATCATGGTGTTCCAGATCAGGCTGGGCAGCGCGAACGGTACTTCGAGCTGCCAGAAGCGCATCCACGGTGAGAGCAGGAACGCATCCGAGGCCTCGCGCAGCTCCGTGGGCACCGTGCGCAGCGACTGATAGAAGCTGAACGCCATGTTCCATGCCTGGCTGGTGAAGATCGCGAAGATGGCGGCGAACTCGACGCCCAGTACGCGGCCCGGCGACAGCGACATGAAGAACACGACCGTGATCGAGATGAAGCCGAGAATCGGCACCGACTGCAGGATGTCGAGGATCGGCACGAGCAGCTTGCCGGCCCGCTCGCTCTTCGCCGCCCACGTGGCATACGTGAAGGTGAACAGCAGAGACAAGCCGAGCGCGGCGAACATGCGCAGCGACGTGCGGGCCGCATACTCGGGCAAGTGGACAGGGTCGAGCGAGAGCGGCGTGGCTTGGAGCTGTGCGAGCGGCTCGAGCAAGCCGTGACCGGCCTCGCCCAGGAAGGCGACGAAGCCGATGACGACGACGATAGCGATCAGGTCCCAGCGGGTGGCCGGGTTGCGGGGCACGCCGAGCGGCGCATTTTTCTTCGGCTGCCGCATACGAAGGCCGCGCAGGGAATGGCTGGCCAAACCTTACGCGGGGCCCCCCAGGTTGGGCAAACGTTATCCCGTCAACCTGACGTGAAGCTGACGGGATCAGCTCTTCTTTATGAACTTCAGCGATACCGAGTTCATGCAGTAGCGCAAGCCGGTGGGCCGCGGCCCATCGTCGAACACGTGGCCCAGGTGGGCGTCGCATTCGGTGCACGCCACCGCGGTTCGCGCCATGCCGAAGGTTCTATCGGTGATTTCCCTGACGTTCGCCTTGGCAATCGGCTGCCAGAAACTCGGCCAGCCCGTGCCCGACTCGAATTTGGCGCTCGAGCTGAATAGCGCGTTGTTGCAACAGATGCAGCGAAACAGCCCGGCGTCATGCAGCTTGTTGTACTCGCCGCTGTAGGGGCGCTCGGTGCCCTCCTTGCGGGCCACGGCGAACGAATCGGACGACAGTTGCTTGCGCCATTCGGCCTCTGTCTTCACGACCTTCGGCACCTGTTGGGTACCGAGACTTTCACCGGCGTCGCTGAACGACACGATAGTGACCAGGCCGCCCGCCTTCTCGGCCGCATGCCCCCGCACCAGCGCGAACCCACCCGCTGAGAGCAACAGGGAGAGCGAAAATGATCTGCGGTTCATGTTATCGCTCCGAGCCCGACACGGTGGTGGCCTTCGTTTTGTAGAGCTGCGGCAGCGTCTGCTCGAAATTACGAATCTTCGGCAGGTCGTTGTAGACGATATAGGCGCTGCGCGGATTGTTGAGCAGGTAGTCCTGGTGATAGCCCTCTGCGGCGTAGAAGCCTTTCAGCGCATCCACGCGAGTGACGATGGGGCGGCGATACACGCCCGTTTTGTCGAGCTGCGCGATGTATGCGAGCGCAATCTTCTTCTGCGTATCGTCGGCAAAGAAGATAGACGAGCGGTACTGGGTGCCGCTGTCCGGCCCCTGCCGGTTGAGCTGCGTAGGGTCGTGCGCTACTGAAAAAAACACCTGCAGGATCTGCCCGTAGGTGACGGCCTCGGGGTCGAAAGTAATTTCCACGGACTCCGCGTGCCCACTCCGACCTTCGCTCACCGTTTCGTACTGCGCCGAGCGTTTCTCGCCGCCGGCGTATCCCGAGACAACTTTACGCACACCCGACAAGTGCTCGAACACACCCTGCACGCCCCAGAAACAACCGCCCGCCACGACGGCCGTCTGCAGCGGACCTTTGGCTTTCGAGTTATCCATCGCGGCAGCCGGAATGACGACCGCGGCCTCTGCCGCGCACGCCGCGAGAGGCACAACAATTCCGCCAGCCAGCAGCAGCACCGCTGCGACGGAGCGGAGATGGGAGGAAATACGGGTGATTCGCATGGCAGCTCTCTTCGTGATCGATGGGGCGGATTCTGAACGACCGCAGGTCACAAAATCCTCACGACTTTCGCCCGCGCCAAAGACCCTGAATTCGCACAGGTTTGTGGCGCGCCCGGCGTAGCTTCTGCCGCACTTCGGCCCCACTTTGGTCCCGTGCGAATCCCCTCGCCGCCGATTGCCGTCGTTCCACGGCATCCGGACGCTCGCGGCCTTGACGCCAAAGGCGGTGCGCCTAAGTTGAGCACCGTCCTCGCCGACTCGCCTCGTTGTGTGGAGCGCACTCATGAAGAACGTCTTTCTGGCCGGAATCGCTACGACGACAATACTGACAGGGTCCGTCGCGTCGATGGCCTCGGCTCAGGCCGCCGCAGACGCAAAGCCGTGCAGCACTGCGTTTCATCGCCAGTTCGACTTCTGGATCGGCACGTGGAATGTGACGCAAGCCGGTAAAGCCGCCGGAAAAAATGAGATCAAGGCTGTGCTCGGAGGCTGCGCCCTGCTCGAGTCATGGTCCGGAAGCGGCGGCGTCACGGGCCACAGTCTGAACATCTACGATGCGGCCCGGGGCGTGTGGCATCAGACTTGGGTAGACAGCACGGGCTCGCTGCTGACTCTGGAAGGCAAGTTCACGAACGGCGAAATGGTTCTGGAAGGATCGGCGGCCGCAGAGGCGGGTGCGGCTCCCACACTGCAACGGATCACCTGGACACCGCAGCCCAATGGCACTGTGCGCCAGCTCTGGCAGTCCTCTTCGAATAACGGCGGGCCGTGGAAGACCGAATTCGACGGGATCTACAAACGCGCCGATTGAGGTTCGCTCATCTCGAGGCTCTCGTGGCCCGCCACGGCCTGCTGCGGGCCGCCACCACTGCTTGCGGCGCGCGGTCCGCAGCGCTTTTCCGCTTCCCTCGCAACTCACTGATTCCGTACATACCTCGGAATTGGCACGGCTGTTGCTCTCTTCGTTTCCGAGGCATCGCCGGTACGAATCACACGAACGCGCCGGCTGCGCCACGAATGTTTTTCAACCCCCCTCAATCGGAGACAGATCGATGAACACGAAGACTGCAATTCTCGCGGCGGCCATCGGCGGCCTCGTCGCGTTCGCGGCCCCTTTCACCTACGCGGCGGACGATGCCAAGGCCGGCGCCACGGAGAAGTGCTACGGCGTCGCGAAGGCCGGCAAGAACGATTGCGCCGGCGCTGCGCATTCCTGCCAGGGCCAGGGCAAGACGGACGGCGATGCGAAAGAATGGGTCAAGCTGCCGAAGGGCACGTGCGAGCGCCTGGTCGGCGGCACTATGGCGGCGGCGAAGTAAGGCTTCGCCGAAATTCCCATGCCTCGCGCAACCCTCGTCTTCGATTCCAGCCTCGAGCGCGGCACACCCCCGCCGCACCGGGGCCGGAGTGAGAGCCAGACTGCTGGCCACACGGAAGGCATGGGGCTGCGCACCGGCATCGGGCTGCGCGCGATTCATCATGAAGAGATCGTCGCGCGCCGCCCGACCGTCGGCTGGCTCGAAGCCCACAGTGAAAATTACTTCGGGCGCCGCAGCGCGCCGGGCAACGTGCTGGCGAAGATTCGCGATGACTATCCGCTGAGCCTGCATGGCGTCGGGCTCTCTATAGGGTCGACCGATCCTTTCGACCCAACCCATCTCAGTGAGATCGCTTGGCTGGTGCGCGATCTCGAGCCGATGCTCGTCTCCGAGCACCTGTCATGGGGCTCGGTTGGCGGCCGCTTCACGAACGATCTGCTTCCGCTGCCCTACACGGAAGAAGCGCTGCGCCACATGATCGCGCGCGTGAGCTTCGTGCAGGAAACGCTGGGGCGTCAGATCCTCATCGAAAATGTTTCCAGCTATCTGCAATTCTCGAGCTCGCAGCTTACGGAATGGGACTTCCTCGCCGTGCTCGCGCAGGAGTCAGGCTGCGCATTGTTGCTGGACGTGAACAACGTCTATGTGAACGCAATGAACCACGGATTCGATCCACTCGTCTTTCTCGATCACCTGCCACGACATGCCGTTCGCGAAATACATCTGGCGGGTCACAGCATCCGGCGCGTGGGCGCGCGTGATATTCGCATCGACACTCACAGCGCACCGGTTTGCGACGAAGTGTGGGCGCTATACTCCGCCGCGGTGAAACGGTTCGGTTCGGTGCCGACTCTCATCGAATGGGATGCCGAAATTCCCGCGCTGGACGTGCTGGTTGCCGAAGCGCGCAAAGCCGACCAGCTCAAGGAGAACACGCATGCTCGCGCTGCGTGAGCTGCAGACTCGTTTCGCGGACGCGCTGTTCGACGGCGCGGTCGAGCCGATGGCATCCCAAATCGTCCCGAATGGCATCGACGCTGCCGCGCGGCTCGACATCTACCGTAACAATCTGCGCGAAGGATTTATCAAGGCGCTCGCGCTGGGCTTCCCGGTCATCGAGCGACTGGTCGGCGAGGACTATTTCCGCCACCTCGCGCTGGATTTTCTGCGCTCGCACCCTTCCCGCGCCGGAAATCTCCATCACATCGGCGCACCGTTCGCAGGCTTCCTGCTCGAGCGTTTCACGCAAACCGAGTACGCGTACTTCGCGGACATCGCCGCGTTGGAATGGGCGCACCAGGAAGCGCTCGTCGCCGTCGACGTTGAGCCTATCGCTGCAGATGCTCTGCGCGCCGCCGATCCCGAAGCATACGAAGCGCTCCGATTCACCCTGCATCCCGCTTGCGGATTGGTGCAGTCGGCCTACCCCATCATTCGCATCTGGCGCGCCAATCAGCCGGAGGCTTCGGGCGAGGACACCATCGACCTCGCGAGCGGCGGCGACAACGTGCTGGTACTGCGAACACCGGAATGCATCGAGTTTCATCGCCTGCCCGCCGGTGACTTTGCAGTGCTCGCGGCGCTCTCGCGCGGGCAAACATTAGGTGCGGCCCTCGAGACTGCCCAGGCAGCCGACGTCCTGTTCGACCTGGGCGCCGCGCTCCGTCGCTTCACCACACTTCAGATTTTCACGGGCCTGCAACTGCACGCCCTTGCCACTTGAGGATTCGGCCATGAACTTCCTGCTCACGCTCACCAATCTCAACGCCGCACTGGGCCGCCTGCTCGACCGGCTTCAGCCGCTGGCTCTGCTGGCCGCGCGTCTCTACGTCGCAGACGTGTTCTGGAAGTCCGGCTGGATCAAATTCACGAACTGGGACAGTACGCTGGACCTGTTCCGGGATGAATACCACGTGCCCGTGCTGCCACCGGACCTCGCGGCGGTCGCCGGCACCTTCGGAGAACTGTTCTTTCCGGCGTTGCTGGTGCTCGGTTTGTTCGGCCGGTTCGGCGCGCTCGGCGCCTTCGCCGTCAATGCCATGGCCGTCATCTCGTATGCACACGTGCTGTTCCAGGAGGGGTTCGAAGCCGCTATCGGCCAGCACATTCTGTGGGGTACGCTGCTGATCGGGCTGGCGGTTTTCGGCCCGGGAAGCATT
>JBDTUL010000394.1:0-6087 GCA_040007735.1 Gammaproteobacteria bacterium
GCTCTTCAACTGGCGCCGCCCGGAACAAAGAGCCCTCAATCGCCGGGCGGCTGGAGAATAGAGGTCAGTGCGTCATCTCATCTGAAAAATCACCCGAAACCCATAACAGTTCGCTACATACGCATCGCCCTGCATGGCGCGGGCATAGTGCCCATCGCGGGCCACGTTGACCGCGCCTTCATCCAGACGAGGGTTGCCCGAGGACTTCTCCACGCTCGGCTGACCCTGCACGTTGCCGCGTTCATCCACGCACACCTTCACGTTGGCCGCGCCCTCGATGCCGCGCCGGCGCAGATCCGCCGGGTAGTAGTCCTCAGTGTTCGGCAGCCGGTGTTTGCCGATGAGCCGCAGCGGCTCTGCGGGCGGTTGCACAGCGGAGCTTCCCGAACCGGAGTCCCCCGGCAAGAGCGTGAGGGGCCCGGTCAACGCCCCCCTCGCCTCGGCAGGCGTGGGGTCAGGTGTGGGGTCCGGTATCGGTCCGAAATCAACTGTATGAGGCTCCTCCAACTTCGGATCGAGTGGTTCCGGGGGAGGAAGCGGCTCGGGCGGCGGATCCACGATACTGCCTTCGATGTAGCCCCCCAGGACAGGCACGCTGGTGAAGGCAAGCCCGTGCGCCAGGAAATAGGCCAGCAGCACGTGCGCACCCACGAGTGCGCCCAGTACCAATGCCCGTGGCGACAAAATCGCCGTGCCACGCTGAGACAGGAACGCCGAACCGAAAGTTGTTTGAATCATAGGTCCCGAACCTCCCGCATAGAGCCCTGTGGCCGGGAGCGAGCTGCGTACGCGGCTTGCGCGCACCGACCTGAAACTCAGCAACGCGGCGCGCCGCGGTTTCGGGTTAGGGCGTGGCGGGGTTCGGCAGCCGCAGCGGCAGCTCGATGTGGCAGGAGACGCCGTCCTCTGCAAAGGCCAGCTCCGTTTTTGCGCCCAGGGAAAACCGCAGGCCATCCTCGATCAGCTCTCGTCCCTGCCCGCGGCGCTCGGCCGCGCCCGGCGGCATCTGCACCCCGCCTTCGCGCCAATCCAGAGAGAGCATCGAGCGCCCGTTCTCAGCCACCCACGTCTTCCAGGTCACGGCAAGATGACCCGTCGGCGAGAGCAGCGCTCCATATTTCAACGCATTGGTGAAGAGCTCATGGAGCGCCATCGCAAGCGTCTGTGCTTCGTGGCTGGACAGCCAGACCTTCGGCCCGCCCACTTCGAAGCGCGGTCCGTGGGTGACGCCGTGCGCCTCGACTTCGGTAGTCAGCACGTCGATCAGCCGCACGCGCTCGTTTTCGGCACCCGTGAGCAAGCCTTGCACGCGGCTAAGGGAGCCCAGCCTCTGCAGAAACGGTTCCAGCGCCGGGTGGCCGCCGCGATAGCCGAACGTCCTGGAGGCGATGGCGCGAACCACGGCCAGCAGATTGCGCGTGCGATGCTGAAGCTCGCCGACCAGCACATGCTGTTTGTCTCGAATGTCCTGCAGGGCGGTGACGTTCGCGGAGAGAGCCTCCTCCGCCCGCTTGCGATCGTCGATGTCCATCGCAGAGCCGATCCACTCGACGATTTCGCCTGCGTCGTTCCTTAGCGGCACGGCATGAGAGAGCACCCAGCCCCAGGACCCATCGTTCCGTCTCACCCGCAGATCGAGTTTGAACGGCATCCCTTCGGACCTCGCCCGCTCCCATGCCAGTAGCGTTGCCTCGCGATCGTCGGGGTGAACATAGTCAACGAGCCAGCTCGTGCTCGGCGGAGCCTCGCGCGAGTGAGGAGCAATGACGCCTCCGTACACTTCCACCAGGTATGTCGCGGTTGCATCGAGTCGATACAGAGCGCTCGTGGTTGCTTCGGCGAGTTTGCGGAAGCGCTGCTCGCTCAGGCGCAGCTCTGCGATCGTGCGCTCGTGCTCAGCGGGATCGAAGCCGGTCACGGAGCGGCATTTGCCTCGGCGTCCGGTGCCGGGCCCAGATGCAGGTAGGCTGGGTTGAACCCCGCGGCGTCCTTGAGTCCACTCAAGTCGTGGATCGTGAGCTGCTTGTCGTGCAGGCTGATCAACCCGGTCCGGCGCAGTTCCATCAGCGTTCTGTTCACGTGCACGGTCGACAGGGCGAGCGTGTCCCCAATTTCGTTTTGCGTCAGCGGAAACTCGCAGCGGTTGTCGTGAACCAGGCCCACCGCGCCCAGGCGCATATAGACTTCGCACAACAGATGCGCTGCCCGCTCGAAGGCGGAGCGCTGGCCCACATTGATCATCCATTCGAGCGCGATGGCTTCTTCCACCAGCGTGGTCCACCACAGTGCCAGGGTCAGGCGTGGATGATGCTCGCCGAGCTCGATCACGGATTCCCGGGATAACCGGCCGGCGCGCACTGGAGAAAGTGTGCCTACCGAATAGTCGGTTCGCTGTAGAACGAACATGCGCGGGTCGCAGAGATCCCCGGGCACACAATAACCGACGATCTGGCGGCGGCCATCCGGCAGCAACTTGTACCGGCAGGCAAACCCTTTGAGGATCAGGTGCATTCCGTCATCCGCGGCGCTGCCTTCCTGCTGCAGATCGGCGTGCGCCGGCAGATTCACGGCCACGACGCTGGCATTCGCCAGCGCCTGCTTCTCCAGCACGGTCAGCTTTGCGAAGTTCTCGAGCTTGCGGATCAGCAAGCCGAGCATGCCGTTCTCGTCCAGGGGGCCGCCTTTAGTTGTGTCGCGCTGGCGTGGCGCGAGAACTCTGTTTCACGGCGCGAATCAATGCGCCAATCTCGATGGGCTTCTGTAGGTAAACTGATTTGCGGAACCGCGTGGGGAGGAAGCCCACGTCATACCCCGTCGCAAAGATTGCAGGGACGCCCCGTGCCTGAAGCTCACCTGCCAGCGTGAACACCTGCTCTCCGTGCAGGTTCACATCCAGCACCGCGCAGTCGAGAGGTTGCCCGTGCATGAGTGCGCGGCCCTGCTCGACATCAGGCGCTGGCCCGACGATGACCGCTCCTTTTTCGCGAAGCGCGGCACAGATCTCCTCGGCGATGAAGTAATCGTCCTCCACTACGAGCACAACATGGCCGGCAAGCGGGTGAGCCAATGCATCGGTCGTTCGGAGATCGGTCATGTGCGGGGCCTCTTATTCTCACGCGGCGGGCACTGGCTTGCCGCCGCCGATGTTATCCGGCGAGAGCGGAATATCGATCGTGCACCGGACACCGCCGTCTTCGAACTGCAGGGTGGAGGCGCCGCGCAGCTCGTAGGGCAGTGTCCGCTCCAGCACCTCCAAGCCGAATCCCTTGCGGCGTTGGGCGGAGGGGTCGATGGACACGCCGCTCTCGATCCATCGCAGCTGTACGCTCGGTGTTTCCCATTGGGTCTCCCGCGTCCAGCTGACCGTGATCTGGCCGTGAGGCACCGATAGTGCGCCGAATTTCACCGCGTTGGTGGCCAGCTCATGCAACGCCAGCCCCAGCGTCTCTGCCGCGCGGGACTTCAGTCGCACTGCGGGCCCGCCCACCCGCGCCCGCGGTTCGCGCGCCACGTGTGCGAGCAGCTCCGCAGTGACGAGCTCCTCCAGGTCCACCCCGGCATCAGGCCCGCGCATCACCAGCGTCTGAGTGCGGCTCAGGGCGTCGATGCGGCCTTCGAGATGCGAGGCATAGTCATCGTCGAACGGGCGGTGGGAAGAGGTCCGGCGGATCAGCGATCGAATCAGCGACAACGAGTTGCGAACGCGGTGCTCCGTGGCAGCCAGCATCAACTCGTAACGGCGTTCGGCGCCATGCAACCCTCTCGTCGTGGCCTCCTGCCTGAGCCAGGCCGTTACCGCGTCACGCTCTTCATGTTCAGAGGCGGGTTCCCGGCCGAGCGTGCTGTTCAAGGCAAGGCCGGTCGCACGGGCAAGCGCTTCCAGCAGCAGCACTTCCTCCGCGCCGGGCCAGTGTTCCTGCGACCAGCACACTATTACCGTTGCGAAGGGGGTCGGGCGGCCTACGGGGACGCAGACCAGGCTGCGCGCGAACGTCGAGCCGTTGGTGTGAGATCGGGTGCGGTCGTCGCGATGGACGTCGGGGACGACGGCGGTTTCTTCGGCTTGCAGCGCGCACTGCGAGACCTGCGCGACCATTCCAGCCCGATGGGCTTTGGACAGTGCGTCCGGCGACTCGTCGGTCGCGTGATGCAATTGTTCTCCGGACTGCAGAAAAACAGATAGCGCGTCCACCCCAAAGGCCCGGCAGGCGAGGTTGCCGGCGATGCGTACAACGTCTTCGTGGGTTTGCGCCTGACACAGCTCGTCCATGAAGTCGGACAAGAGCCGGAAATCGGCGGCGCTCGGCGTAGCATGATCCCTGTGCACTTCGTGTCGCCCGACTCCTGATTTAGTGATGCGCCGGGAATCAATAGACCTCGCAAGAGCAACCGGGTGCTGCGGCGAGGACGCCGCAGTATGCGGAGCGTCCTCGCACTCATCATTAACGTAGGTTAACGGCTACTGGAGTTAACGACCGCTGGTGAGCGTAGCAGGTGGTGTGCGAAAACTGACTTCGCTGTCCGCGGCCAGCCACGCCAGAGAAACCCACGCCGCTACGTTCTGAGATAGCGCCTCGGGCTGAATCTTGTCGAGCGTGTCATCAGCGGTGTGGTGATAGTCGAAGTAGTGCGTGCCGTCCTGATTGAGCGCGAACAGAGGTACACCTGCCTGACCCAGAGGTGCAACGTCCGCGCCTCCATCTTCTGGCGGCGCTGCCGTAATGATGCCGAGCGGAGCCAGCACGCGGGCGAGAGTGTGTGCGAAGGCGCTATCCGCCATGCCTTTGGGCAAGCCCACCGAATAAATGCGATCGGCGCCGAAGTCGCTCTCTCCCGCCAGGATGTGCGAGGCCAGCTGAGATTTCTGTCCTTCGGCATAAGTGCGATTACCCAGCAGCACGTCGGTGGGCTGGGTGATTTCTTCGGACCCGAACAGCACGACGCGAACCGTGCGCTGTGGCTTTCGCGGTGCATCCCGTATCAGGCGTGCCGCGGCGGTGATGATCGCAGTGCCGGCCGCATCGTCGATAGCGCCCGTGCCGAGATCCCAACTATCCAGATGCGCGCCCAGCACGATGATCTCCGAGGGCCGCGTCGAACCGCGAATGTCGCCGATGACATTCTGCGAATGAGCGTTCGCCACGTATGTGGCACCGGAGGTGAGACGCACGCGCACTTTTTCGCCGAGACGGACCAGACGCTCGATCTGGTCGCTATCGGGTTCTGAGAACGCAAATGCCGGAATCGGCACGCGACCCTCCGCAAAGCGGGTGGCGCCCGCATGCGCCAGCCGATGCCCGCCGGTCGCCATCGAACGAATCGCGAAGCCGATGGCGCCACGCTTTGCCGCCTCGATGGGGCCTAACGCACGTCCGGCTACCGCGGTACCGTAGCCCGAGCCATCCTGCGTTCGCGGCATGTGAAACGCGATCATCGCGATCTTGCCATTCAGCGAGCCAGGCGCCGCGGACTTCAGGTCATCGAAGCTGGCGAACAGTGCCACTTCACCTTCCAGGCCGCCGGCAGCCGTTCCCGGCGCGCCACCCAGCGCAGCCGCGGTCAGGGGTTGCGACGACGGGGACGTGATCTCGGCGCGCTCGGTTCCGCGCACCCAGGCGGTAATCGGAAACGTCTCGATGCGTACGTTCTCGAAGCCAAGGGCGCGCAGCTTGCGGGCCGACCATTCGGCCGCCGCGAGCTCCGCAGCGGAGCCGGCTGGGCGTGGGCCGATGCGCGTGGTCAGTTCGCTGGTGAAGTCCCACGCCACCGTATCGCCATGCAGGGCCTTGTCTCGCAATGAGGCTGCAATCGCCTCGGACGAGACTGGCTCCGCGGAATTTGCGACTGATGCGGTCAATGATGCGAGCATGGCGAGCGCGCAGAGCGCGGAAACACGGGGAATACCTTTCATGAATCGTCGCGTCCTTCGTAACGGGTGCTTTTCTGGAAGCGCGGATGGTACGACGCGCGCGAGGCAGCGTTGCACGACCGGTCGCATCCACGCCTCGCTTGACCGGGCTCACGGAAAGCCTCGAGCCGTGTTGACTGGTGACGCACGGCTCGGCCGCCTCTTTGCCCGATGACGCG
>JBDTUL010000395.1:0-6074 GCA_040007735.1 Gammaproteobacteria bacterium
GGCCACCTCGCTTGCCGCCTGTTCAACGCTCGAGTTGCCGAATGCCTCCTGAAGGTCAGTGCGATCCTGCGCGGAGAGCTGGTCGTGGCCCGCCGTGAAAACGAGATGGCCGTCGGATACCGAAAAGCCCCAATCCTTTTGCTGCAGTTCGCTGGAGAGCTTCGAGACTGCGGAGTGATATGCGCCTTGCAGCCCGGACGATGCCTTTGCCAGGCCATTCGTCAGCAAGTCGACCGCCTTGTCGTATTTTTCGATGAGGGCGGACGTGTTTTGTAACCTGGCATAAGCGGTGACTCCGCTCTGCGCCAGCAGGCTGTCGGAGGCGGCGTCGTCCGGACCATGGTAAATATCGACCGAGCCGCCACCCGCCTGGGGGGCCTCTGGAGCTTCCCTGATGGCTGAGACTTTAGGCTCAACTTCAGCCTCGGGGACCGCTGCGACCCTTGTGCTGAGCGCACCGAGCAAACTGCTGACGTTCATCGACACTCCCTGTTTGAACGGCGTTTACCTTGTATCGACGCGTCACGGGGAATCTTTACCCTAACAAGTCTTTTAGCGCTGTAGATATGGGAGCACCTCGCCTGCCTAATGGTGAGCGTTGCGTAGCGACGGACGCCTATGCTGATCTGCTCGTCGTGGCCGGCCGACAGTGATGTTGGTGGTCTGAGTTTCGGGCACGTTGTCTCCCGTCTCCCAGTACCGAGGCTGCGCAGCCTGCACCGGTCCGGCGACCCACAAGCTGGAGCGGAAGTTGCGGCACTCTCCTGCTACTTTACGTACTGTGCATCCTCTCGCCATTCCTCCGCTCATTCACTTCGCGCGTGCCGCGCTGGGCCTGCTCCTGGCGCTACTCCTGCTGTGGTGCCGAGCCGGGAATCGCGCGGCGAACCGCTGGCTGGCAGGGTATATCTCCTGCCTGACGCTGCTGTGGATCGGCGATCTTCTCGTGGAAACCCGCTGTGCTTCTGGCATTGCTCACACCTTTCTGTTTGCTGCCGCCGGCTGCAAAGATTGAAATCATCAAGGCCGAACTCGCGTCGCCCTGGAACTTTCTGAATTGGCCGCTGCTCATCGCGGCCGCGCCGACCGGCGACATGACCGCTTGGCCGCTTCGAGACGCACTAACAGTCGCTGAATCACGGAACGCAGTCGGCGCTGACCTAGACAACGCGACCTACGTCATCGCGGCGACCGGCAAGCACTTCGATCAGCGGAAGATCGTGCGAACCGAAACTGCACGATCCATGTGAATTCAACTCGTGAGCGTCGCACGCTCCAGATGGTTCGCTGCTCGCCGGTCGCCACAACATGGGCGAGCGGTCGTGTACGATACCGACCCCGCGATGGTGCGGGGCAAGGGGCGCGGTGGCCGAGCGGTCAGGCAGAGGTCTGCAAAACCTCGTAGATGGGTTCGACTCCCGTCCGCGCCTCCAACACCTTGAGAACTGGGTGTAAGCCGGCGCAGGCCATTGCGATCCAGATTCAGGTAGTACAGGATCCAGTACATCGGTGGTAGGGGTCCTGAAGAAAGGGCAATATCGTCAAGGAGATACAGCGGGAATTCGTGCCTCGTTTCCCGCTCCAGTCTTTATGAAGCCCGGTGCACCGTCGCCCCGGGCTTCTTGATTTCGGGGGCTAGGTGGCAGAGTGGTCATGCAGCGGCCTGCAAAGCCGTCTACGCCGGTTCGATTCCGACCCTAGCCTCCATGCTCACCGGCCCTGCATGCTGTGCGACGTCTCCCTCGTGACTCCGTAAGGGCAGGATCATGTGGAAACCCATAGTCGCCATTTGCATCGGGGCCAGCGCCGGGGCGCTGCTGCGCTGGTGGCTGGGCGCGGGCCTGAATGCCCTGTTTCCCACCATTCCCCCGGGCACGCTGCTCGCCAATCTGATCGGCGGCTATGTCATCGGCATCGCCATGGGCGTGGTGGTCGCATTCCCCTCGGTGTCGCCGGAATGGCGGCTGCTGGTCATCACAGGTTTCTGCGGCGGTCTGACCACGTTCTCGACTTTTTCGGCCGAACTGGTGACCGTGCTGCAGCAGGGGCGCCTCATGTGGGCCGCTGCCGCCGTGGCTGTGCACGTCGCCGGCTCGGTTCTCATGACGTTCGCGGGCATCGGCACTGTCGCCTGGGTCAAGAATTGACCTGAAGAGTCATGGCTAAGTCGTCGGAATTAAACGTAGGAGAGGCGGAAGCGGCACCGGAACTCGTGGCCCCGCCCGCGGGATCGCGCTCGCCCTTCGTCCTGGTCGGGCTGGTTGCCCTGTTGTTGCTGCTCGTTGCGGCCGGTGCCCTGGCATGGTGGCTCAACAACGATCGCACGCGACTGCAGCAACAGGTGTTGAGCCAGAGCATCCAGATGCTCGACCTGCGGGAAAGGCTCACGAAAGTGGAAGTCTCCCTGCAGGAAAAAAACGCGTCACTCGCCAGTCGTGACGCCGCACTTGCCGAGGCAAACCGTCCCGTACTGCCGGTTCGCGTGACGTTTCGCCTGGCGTGGATGGGGCAGGGTCTGGTCGCCACCGTTCGCAATGTCACGGACAGCCCGCTGAACGTCATTGCAGAACTGCGCGAGTCCAGCACGGAGACCGTGCGTAACGTGTCGCTGGCGCTCGATGCGAACGGCACCACGGAGATTGGCTACGCGCAGGGCTGGACCATCACATCGGGGCAATCGCTAACGGTGGCCTCGAGCGGCTATCGCAGCGTCACCGCGTTCGCACCTTGAGTCCACTCTGAGGTGATGCACGCAAGTACGTGCGTCGTTGCGGCCCTCGTGTTGGATTGACGGCGGCATCATCGGGCTATACTCGATGCGCAACAGGCTTCGAGCCTGCATTCAGGCGCGCACAGACGAGAGGGGCCTCCATGACAGACTTCCGTGTGCCGACGTCGGCCGTCCGCGTCGACGACGAAGCCACCCGATATTCGCGGCGCGAGTTCATCAAACGAGTCATCGCCTCAGGCGCCGTGGCCTCGGCCGCGACCTACGTTTACGGCGGCCTTTCGGGCTGCTCGACCAAAGGCTCCCGCGCCGCGCTGGCCGGCGGAGTCGAGCGTCTCGTCTCTCTCAACGTGAATGGCCAGGTCCGGCGCGTCGATGTGTTGCCGCAGGAAACACTGGCCATGACGCTTCGCTACAAGCTAGGTCTCACGGGCACGAAGCTCGGGTGCGATCGCGCGGAGTGCGGCGCCTGCACGGTGATGCTCGATGACATCACATTCAATTCCTGCTCAGTGCTCACGCATAGCGTGCGCGCGCGCAAAGTGGTCACCGTCGAAGGCGTGGGCGGGCCGAACGGCGAGTTGCATCCGGTGCAGCAGGCCTTCATCGATGAGCTCTCGCCTCAGTGCGGGTTCTGCACGCCGGGGCAAGTGGTCTCGGCCGTCGCGCTCCTGATGCGCAACCCGAAACCCACGCGCGACCAATGTCGCGCGGCGCTCGCCGGCAATCTCTGTCGCTGCGGCGCCTATGACAACTACCTCAACGGCGTGATGCGCGCCGCTGCAGGAGTGAGCCCCACATGACGTACAAGCTGCTCGGCAAGAACTTCACGCCGCACGACGTGCTGGCGAAAGTGATGGGCACCGCCAAGTACGCGGAGGATTTCCGCGCCGAGGGCATGGTGTTCTGTCGAATGCTCACGAGCCCCATGCCGCATGCCCGTGTGAAGCACCTGGATGCCTCGGAAGCGCTGAAGATGCCCGGCGTCGTCGGCATTCTCACCGCGGATGAAGTCACGCCCGCGAAAGGTCCTTCGAACCCGATACTGACCAACGAACCGCAGTATGTCGGCCAGCCCGTGCTCGCGATCGCGGCGGTTGACGAGACGACGGCACAGGACGCGCTCGAGAAGATCAAGATCGAGTGGGAGCCGTTGCCCTTCGTCATCAATCCGCTCGACAGCCTGCGGCCCGGCGGACCCGATGCGCGCCTCGACGGCAACGTCGGCTCATTGGGCGTGAAACTGCAGACCATCAAGTGGACGAAGGAAGACTTCGACAACGCCGGCCCGGGCCAGATGCCCATGGGCGCGGCGGCCGAAGAGTGGAAGTACGGCGACGTCGAGGCGGGTTTCGCCAAGTCGAAAGTGGTGTACGACGATTCGTTCGTCACGGCCAGCAATTCCCACCACAGCCTCGAGCCGCGCACTTGCATGGCGTACTGGCAGAACGGCAAGTGCTTCGTGCACGGCTCCACGCAGAGCCACACGTTCGTCGTGCCGGGTCTTGCGCAGCTCATCGGCGTCAAGCCGGATGACATCATCTACATCGCCGAATTCTGCGGCGGCGGTTTCGGATCGAAAGGCGCCGCGTATTCGAGCATGGCGATTCCGGCGCTGTTCTCGAAGAAGCTCAACAAGCCTGTGATGATGCGTGTGAGCCGCGCCGAGGAATACGCCATTGGCTGCGCGCGCAACGGCTTCGTCGGGCGGGTGAAACTGGGCTTCGGCGAGGACGGCCGCCTCCTCGCGGCCGACATGTACATCTTGCAGGAAGGCGGGCCGAACAACGGCTTCTGGGATTTCCGGAACGCCGCCGATGCGCTCTCCATCGTCTACACGCCCGAGTCCATGCGCTTTCGAGGCATTCCGGTCTACGGCAACACGCCCACGCGCTCCGCGCAACGCGGGCCGGGCGAGAATCAGATTGCGTGTGCGCTCGAGCCCTTGATGGATCGGGCCGCGCGCGACCTCAAGATCGACCGCCTGGAGTTACGGCGACTCAACGCGCCGAAGCCGGATTCCAAAGTGGGTTCCGACCGTCGCGTCGTGACCAGTGCGTATCTCGAGGACGCATTGGAAAAAGGCGGCGCGCGCTTCAACTGGGAAGAGCGCAAGGCGCGCAGCGGTCAGCGCAACGGCTCGAAGGTGACGGGTGTCGGCATCGGCCAGGCGTATCACCCGGCCGGCTTCAGTGGTTTCGATGGACTCGTGCGCCTGCTGCCGGATGGCACGTTTCACATTCACACGGGCGTCGGCAACCTGGGCACGTTTTCGCACTCGGGCACCGCGCGCATCGCTGCGGAAGTGTTGAAGTGCGATTGGGAGATCTGCGTGGTCGAGCGCGGCGATTCCCGCAAACACTTGCCGTGGAATATCGGGCAGTTCGGCAGCAACACGTCCTTCACCATGGCGCGCACCAACTACGTAGCGGCGATGGACGCCTTGCAGAAGATGAAGGAAATCGCCGCGAAAGATCTCGGCGGCAAGCCCGGCGACTATGACGTCGATGGCAAGAAAGTGTTTGCGAAAGCGAGCCCCGGTCGCAGCCTCACGTATGCGAAGGTTGCGCAACGGGCCATCGATCTCGGCGGCAAGTTCACCGGCAAGGAATTACCGGCCGACATCAATCCCATGACGCGTGCGTCCGCGACCGCGCTCGCCGGAACCGGGCTCATTGGTGTGGCGAAGGACAATCTGCCCGTCGGGGGCGAGACGGCGGCGTTCGCCGCGGCGTTTGTCGAAGTCGAAGTGGATCTAGAGACCGGCCAGCATCGCGTTGTCGACGTACTCAATGTGGGCGATTGCGGCACCGTGATCCACCCGATGGGGCTCGAGACACAGCTCAAGGGCGGCACGGTGCAGGGCTTTGGGCTCGCCTGCTTCGAGCACATTATTTTCGATCCGCAGAACGGGTTGCCCGGTGTCGTCGGCCTCTATCAGGCCAAACCGCCCACCTATCTGGATGTGCCCTCCGTCATGCAGACGGACTGGGTGGACAAAGCGGACCCGACGAGCCCGATGGGTACCAAAGGCATTGGCGAGCCGCCCCTTGGGGCGGCTGCCTCGGCGCTGATCTGTGCGATCTCCGACGCACTCGGCGGGCATGTCTTCAATCGGACGCCGGTGAGCACGGACATGATCCTGAACGTCGCCTCGAAACGGCCGATGTCCCACACACCGCTGCAGATTCACACAGCTTAGGAGCGGCCACGATGCATAGAGACATGATGCCGCACTTTGAGCTGTACCAGCCGGAGACGGTGGACGATGCCATCGACCTGGCCAAGCGCGCAGGTGCCGGCGCCTGGTACCTCGCCGGCGGCAACGACAGCCTCGACTGGTTCA
>JBDTUL010000396.1:0-6071 GCA_040007735.1 Gammaproteobacteria bacterium
GGCCCATGGGTAGCCTCGCTCGACAGCCTGGCACGCGCCTATGTACCGCGCGGGGTACGATTCGTCGTGCTCGCAGACGACGCCCCGGGTGCAACGCTCGACTCTGTACTTCAACTAGCCACATGGCACGAGGCAGCTTCAGTGATCGGCGTTGCCTCCGGAGCGCTGCGCTCCTTGTTCGATCAGTCCCGCGACGCACCGGAACGGGCGACCGAGCGAGTCGAGTTCGTACTGCCGAGTTTCCTCCTGATCGATGCGAATGGGCAGGTAGTGCGCCGGGCGTGGGGTCCGGTCACCGGGTTTCGGGCGGCGCTCGATTCACTCCTCCAGGCGATGCCGGTCAGCACTCGCGCCCCTGCGGCATCTTCTTCATTTGTTCACCTTCCTCACTGGAGGAACGTTCGAGTCCAACCGCCACGCGGCTTTCACCCCTTTCGGAGGGACAGGAATGAAATACGTGATCAGCTGGTTCGAGCGCCCGCAGGGGTCGCCAATGGAGTACGAGAATGCCCAGAAGCGGATCCTCGAAGTCTTTGGCCAGTGGAAGGCACCGGCAAACTTCAAGATCGACTTCTTTGTGATTCGGGTTGGCGAATGGGGCGGGCACATGCTCATGGAATGCGACGATTTGGTGACCATTCATAAATTCTGTTCCATGCTGCCTTCGTTTGTGTTCGAGGTCCATCCGGTCATCCCGGTGGAAGAAGCCGTCCGTGGCGAACTCGAGGTCATCGCCTGGCGCGACAGCTTGAAAGGCAAGTGACGGAATGACCTCGGTGACACGTTCCCTCATGGTGGTTGCGGCACTGCTCGTCGTTGGCGGGATGCGCCTGGAAGCTCAGTCGGCCGGTACTCAAACAAAACGAGTGATCCAACCGCCGGACTACAAGCCAACGCCGTCGCCATTGTCACCGGCGATTCTTGTTGGCAACACGCTGTACATGTCCGGCGCGACAGGTGGCGATCCGAAGACAGGGCAGCTCGTCAGCGGGGGATTCGAGGTGGAGATGCGGCAGATCATGGCGAACCTCCAGACCGTGCTCAAGGCGGCGGACATGGATTTGACGAATGTCGTGGCCGTGACGGCATATCTTGCCGACATGTCGGACTACAGACAATTCAACGAGATCTACCGCGAGTATTTCAAGGTCGAGCCGCTGCCGACGCGTTCGGCGGTGGCCGTGAAGGAGCTGGCGCGCGGTGCCCGCATTGAGCTCACGATGACCGCGGTGCGCGCTACCAAGTGAGCGACCGCGACATCCCGGGCATCGTGGCGCCCCCACCGCTGTTGTACGCCGGCGGCCTGCTGGTGGGCCTGGCGGTCCACCACTTTCTGCCCCAAGTCCTCTTGCCGCGCCCGTGGGCGCGGGTGATTGGCACAATGCTGCTCGCCGCAGGACTGATCGGCTTTGGCGCCATCTGGTCATTCCGTCGGGCGGGGACGAGCCCCAATCCCTGGCAGCCATCAGCCCGGTTGGTCACCGGAGGCCCCTATCGTGTCACCCGTAACCCGATGTATCTGGGGTTCACCTTGCTCTATCTGGGGATCAGTTGCTGGGTCAACACGCTGTGGCCCCTGCTTCTGTTGCCGGTCATTCTCTGGGTGATGCAGCGGGGCGTGATTTACCGCGAGGAGACCTACCTCGAGCGGCGCTTCGGGGAGGAGTACCGCCATTATCGGATGCGAGTGCGACGGTGGGTGTAACCCTACAATGGCGCGTGTTGCGCAGCAATGTCACCGTCTTGCGCGCACTTCTCGCAGGTATCAACGCACCGCGCCCCACGCGATGAACGCGCTCAGCCCAAGCATGCCAATCGCAGGAAGGAATTTTTTCAGGGGGTCGCCGATTCTGGCGTGCATTGCGAGTGCGCCGAGCATCAAGATGCAGATGAGTGCAGCCGCGGGGAGTACCAGCGCGGGAAGCCAGATGCCCGCGATGAGTGCGAGCGCTGCTCCGATCTTCAAAGATCCGATCACGTAGGTGAACCACGCCGGCAGCCCATAGGCGGCGAATTCTTCCACCATGGTGCGGGCATCACCGCCGCGATAGCTCGTGCTCTGACTGAATCGCAGCAGCCACACGTTCAGAAGTCCGAGTGCCGCCGCCACCTGCAGGATGATCATGACCGTTTTCATGCTTGCTTGCTCCACTGCGTGAGGAATAAGGGCCGCGCTCCGCACTGGTTGAACGCTACCCCGACGCGTGCGCAATGCAAACCGCCACGGCACTAGCGCAGGCCCTCTCGATCCTCGCGTTCGGCTGGTATGGCGCGCTGACGTTGCTGTCGGCCGACATGGTGGCGGAGTTCGAGCGCTACGGACTCGGACGCATGCGAGTGTTCACCGCCACGCTCCAGATCCTCGGCAGCGTTGGACTTGTCGCGGGTTATTACTCTCGGCCGTTGCTCCTGCTGTCTGCCGGGGGTTTCACCGTGATGATGTTGCTGGCGGTACTTGTACGCGTGAGGATACGGGATCCCCTCGTCGCCGCGGTCCCCGCGTTTGTACTCCTGTGCCTCAACCTCTTTCTTGTCGTTCGCGCCATCGCCTGACGCGGCGTTCAACGCCAGCTGACAGGTCGCGCCCAGCTTTCGAAATCCTGGCCGTAGGTACTCGCGGCCTATACGACCCATGGCGGCCGTCGCTAGCCCGATGCCGCGCGTCGTATGGCCGCAAGGTCCGGCGCACGGACCCGGGCTCCAATGGTATTCTTGCGTTCGAAGCTGCAGGTGTACGCTCGGACGGTGCCTCCCGGTCCCCGCCGCTTCGCGGAAGGCGCCGCTCCGAGACCCTCAGGGTCGAAGCAGCGCCATTGCGAATCGCTGGCCGGGCGCGGGCGCCGCGCAGCCGGGCGTGCCGCATGCCGTGTTGATGGCTCCGATGACTGCGGTTGCATTGGCCGGGTTGATCAGCATGTACGATCTGAAGCCGGCCTGGCTGCCGGTATGGCTGACGTAGGTGGTGCCGCGGGAATTGTACAGAAAGAATCCAAGCCCCATTGACTCCGTGCGTTCCCCGCCAGTGGCGATCACGGGCTGCCACATCTCGAGGAGCGTGGCGCGGGACAGCACGGCGTCGTAACGGCGGGCGAGCGCCGTGTCGCCGCGCGCCGAGCCGGTGAGGAACGCGGCGTACGCCGCCAGATCCGTGAGTGGCGCGTTCCAGCCCCCGTTCGGGATGGTGATGCCCGGATCGAATTCTCGGCCGTTCTCGCGCACGACTGTTCGGCCCGAGGAGTCCTCGACCACGGTGTAGTTGTTCGACCGGTCCGCGGCGAGGTAGTACGGCGTCGCGCCGAAGTAGCTGTGCCATAGGCCAAGCGGCGAGAGGATGTTCTTCTGGACGTACACCTCCCAGGGGTCGCCGGAGATCTGCTCGATGATCCGCGCCAGGTAGATGTAGCCCGGATTCGAGTAGCTCCACTTCGTTCCGGGCCTGAAGTGCAGCTCCTGATACGGCATCATCGCCACGAGCTGCGCCCACGACGTAGGCTCGAATGGCTGCCACGCCGCCCCGGTGCCGTACGGCCACGTCGAGTCCTGGAAACCGGCGGTGTGGGAGAGCACCATGCGGATCGTCACGCTGTCGATCGCGCCGTACGGGTCGTGAAGCTGCCGCAGCTCGGGCACCCACCGCGTCACCCGGTCGTCGAGCGAGAGCCGGCCGCGATCGCGGAGCTGCATCACCGCGATCGCGGTGAGGGTCTTCGTGATCGAAGCGTAGTGGAAGAGCGTCCGGTCGGTCACCCGCTGGCCCAGCGTGCGGTCGGCGAAGCCGTAGTCGTGGCGGGCGACCACGCGCCCGTCCCGCACGAGGATGGCGCTCCCGCCAACGACGAGGGTGCTGTCCGCCGTCGAGTCGAAGTGACCGATAAAACTTGCCCACGTCGCGGGCACGGCGACGGGCGCACGAGCAGCGCGCTGCGCCGACAAGGTCGTGGCGATCACGCAGGTGGCGACAAGGAATGCGTTTACACAGGACGTCCGCACGCGGCACTGGAGGTTGTATGACATACCACCGACCATACCGGTGCGGTCCTGGGGTCGCAAGTTGTGCAGGGAACTCGCATAGGCTCGGTCACGAGCAAAGATTGCGACCCCTGCATGGCGGCGTCGCCTTCAGCCGGATCTACCCGTCCGTAACTCGCTTTCAGTCAGCGACTGGCCAGCAACCGCAAATCCGCCCCCGCGATCGTGCACGACGATTGCCGCCATCCTGACGCCTGCCTCTGGTTGCCAGGTAACGCGCTGCTCGTTGTCCGCGCGCGCGACACTTGAGTCCGGTTACGATTGCGTGGTATCGCTTGATGGTATCGGCGGGGCGGGGGCGGCGGACTACGGCTTGACTCCCGATGGACGCAAAGAAGGCCCCGAAACCGGGGCCTTCTTTGCAACGTTCGACGTGATTCTTAGAGCGTCGAGGCGCAAACCTCGTACGTCTTCACACTGGGCGCACCGGACATGATCGGCTCAAGCTGCCGCAGGAGCTGAGGATAGATGTCCTTCTCGTACTTCTCGGCGCTCTTGGAGTCGTTCCAGACGCTGATCGCGGATGCATGGCCATCATGCACGAGGGCCAGCTCGCTATGGAAGCCGGCCTGCTTTTTCAGCGTGGGAATCACTTCGCTGTTGAACAGGCGAGTGAACTCATCCTGCTTGCCCTGCTTGATGTCGAACGTGACGTTACGGGCGGTCTTCATCGGGGTGTTAGTAGTTGTATTCAATAGTGTATCCTCCGTCCCCCCGGCTGATGATGCAGAACCTGCTGCGGCCGGGGATGCCCGCCTCCGAGGGGAGGGGCGGCACCGTTACCGGCGACAAGTGTAGTATACCACGTTTGTTGACATAAGTCAAGTGTTTACAATATGTTAGAGTATACGTTCGGATCTGACTCCACAGGGAGAACCACCATGCAAATCCCTGTCATGCGGCCGCGCGGGCGGGCGCGGTGAGCGCCCCCTTATCGGCCTCGCCCGCTCGCGGGCGGCTGTTCCTGATTGCCGCGCTTGCCGCCGCGATCGCATTCATGATCGGCTTCGGTTGGCAGTACACGCGCGCGCAGCGCTTTTCCGGCGAGCTGACGACAACGCAGGAATCGCTGGCGCAGTCGCAGCTCGACGCCGCGCTGGCCAACGCGCTCATCGAAGCGCAACTGGGCAACGCCGAGATCGCCCGTCAGCATGCGAGCAAGTTCTTCAGCGGCCTGCAGCGGCGCGTCAGCACCCTGGGCGGCGAGGCGCCGGCCGAATTCCGGCGGGTGCTTCAGCAGCGGGACGCCGCCATCACCTTCCTCTCGCGCAGCGATCCCGAGTCGGTCGCGATGCTCCAGCGGCTGTATGCCGATTTTCAGGCGGGAATGCGCCACGGGGCCGCCACGCCCTAGCCGTGCCGCGCATACGCCTGACTCCGCACTTGCCACGCCGCGCAGGGACATGGATGCTGCGATGCCGGTGATCGCACCAGGGATCGTGAATCTGGTCTTTTCGGTGCTGACGGTCATCGCATCGAACATCTTCGCCGCTATTCCCGTCTGGAGTGCAGTAGCAGGACAAGCGCGGTGCGGCCGAGCCTGATAGTTTTTTGCACCGACGCTGGGCCTCGGCGTGGAGATCTCGTCGAAACGACCATCGTGGGCGTCGATTGCGCTACCGATCCGAAGAGTCGGGTTGGCAAGCGCCCTGCTGCGAGGCTCACCGGCGGTTCCACGCCGGCCGGACCAGGATTCTCACAACATTTATTCGAGCGCTTGGTCTGGCTCGGGCGAAGGATGGGACCATGCTGATTCAGCTCAACACGGATGGCAATATCCCGGGAAACGAGGCGCTGGCCGAGCAGGTCGAGATCGTCCTGACGAACGCCTTGGCCCGCTTCACCCAGCACATCACACGCCTGGAAGTCCACCTGAGCGATATGAACAGCGAGTCGAAGAAGGGTGCCGAGGATATGCGTTGTCTCCTTGAGGCCCGCCTTGCGGGGCGCCAGCCGACCGCGGTGCACCATCAGGCCGCGACGCTCGAGCAGGCCCTCACCGGTGCCGCGGACAAGTTGAAGCACTCACTCGAGAGTACTCT
>JBDTUL010000397.1:0-6061 GCA_040007735.1 Gammaproteobacteria bacterium
GATTACGACCGTGCCATGGCATTCGTCGCCGAGGCCACCACTGGCAAAGGCCGTCGCGAAACGCTCGGAGTTGCGCGGGCGCACGCCGACCCCGACAACCACACTGCGCAGTTCGCTGTGATCGTGCGCTCCGATGTGAAGGGCAGGGGCCTTGGGTCCATTCTCATGGAGAAGCTGGTGCGCTACTGCCAGTCGCGGGGCGTGCGCTGGATTACGAGCGAAGTGCTGTCCGACAACCTGCGCATGCTGCAGCTCTCGGCAGCGCACGGCTTCAAAACCGAGCCTTCGCGGGAAGGCGCGGTCAGAGTCAGTCTCGAAGTGCCGCCGCCCGAGCGCGGCACCGCCGGTGGCCGCAGCGCTAGTGACGCTGACCGCAGCGCCAGTGCTGCCGACCGCACTGTCCGCCCTGTCGGCACCGCAAATAGCTCCGAGCCGCCCGGCGATTGAGGGCTCCGTTTCCTGAAATAATGGCGCCGGTCTGTCGGATCGCCACGCCCTCACACGTCCTTCGACCAGTCACATTCAAGGAGCTCTGTATGCACCGGTTTTCGACTTCCCTGGCCGCAATCGCGCTGCTGGCCTCATCTGGATACGCCGCCGCCGCCGACAGCATGGCGCCTTCCAGCGCGCCGGTTCCGGCCGGCGCCTACACGCTCGACAAATCGCATGCGAGCCTGCTGTTCCGGGTGAACCACCTGTCCTTCTCCATGTTCACCGCGCGATTCACCCGCTTCGACTCGCAATTGCAATTCAATCCCGAGAATCCGGCGGCCTCGAGTGTTAAAGTGACCATCGATCCCCGCTCAATTTCCAGTGACAACGCGCCAGTGGGTTTCATGGACTCGCTGGCCGGCGACATGTGGCTGGATGCGGCGAAGTACCCGGAGATCACGTTCCGCTCGAAGAAGGTGGAGCGGACGGGGCCGAAGTCCCTGCGCATCGAGGGCGACTTCACGCTTCACGGCGTAACGAAGCCGCTCACGCTGACTGCCACGTACAACGGCGGTTACGCGGGCCATCCGATGGACCCGCACGCGCGCATCGGGTTTTCGGCGAAGGGGTCGCTCAAGCGGTCGGACTACGGCGTGGCCTACGGCATTCCGGCGCCCGGCACCACGATGGGCGTGAGCGACCGGGTGGATATCATCATCGAGACCGAGTTCACCGGGCCGCCGCTGGCCGGTGCGCCGGCTGCGAAGCACTGAACGATTGCTGTGATCCGCCCGGAGTCGCCGCGATTGCCGTACGACTTTCGGGCGCCGGCCCTGACCCTGAAGTTATGACCCCGAACTCGCAATCGCATGCCACTTCCAACCACCGGTGGCTTGCGCTCCTGGTGATGTGCCTCGGCGTTCTGATGATCGTGCTGGATGGCACGGTCGTGAACGTGGCGCTGCCGTCTATTCGATCCGATCTCGCATTCACCGAAACCTCCCTGGTCTGGGTGGTGAACGCGTACATGCTGACCTTCGGCGGATTCATGCTCCTGGGTGGCCGGCTGGGCGACCTGTTCGGTCAGCGGCGACTGTTCCTGATGGGCATCACGCTGTTCACGATTGCCTCGCTCGCCTGCGGTCTTTCCAATTCCAAGGTCTTGCTCATCACCGCGCGGGCCGTTCAGGGCCTCGGTGGCGCGGTGGTTTCAGCCGTGTCTCTGTCGTTGATCATGAACCTGTTCACCGAGCCCGCGGAGCGCGCCAAGGCCATGGGCGTGTACGGGTTTGTCTGCGCCGGCGGCGGCAGTGTCGGCTTGATGATCGGCGGCTTCCTCACCAGCGCGTTCAACTGGCACTGGATTTTTCTCATCAACATCCCGATCGGCGTCGCGGTCTACGCGATGTGCGTTTCGCTGCTGCCGAAAGAGAGCGGGACACGAACCGGGCGGCTCGATGTCGCCGGCGCCGTCACGGTTACCACGTCGCTCATGTTCGCAGTGTATGCCATCGTGAATGGCAACGAGGCGGGTTGGCTCTCGGTGCAGACCATAGTGCTGCTGGTCACCGCCGCACTTCTTCTGGCGGCATTCCTGATCATTGAAAGTCGTGTCAGTGAGCCATTGATGCCACTCAGTCTCTTCCGGCTTCGGAACGTCGCCGTTGCGAACATCGTGTCGGTGCTTTGGGCCGCAGCGATGTTCGCCTGGTTCTTCATCACAGCGTTGTATCTGCAGATCGTGCTCGGGTATGGTCCTCTTCAGGTGGGCTATGCGTTCCTGCCGGCCAACCTGCTGATGGCGGCGTTTTCGCTCGGCCTGTCGGCGAAGATCATCATGCGGTTTGGCATACGCGGGCCGATTTTCGTAGGCCTGATGCTGGCGGCTGGCGGGTTGGCGCTGCTCTCGCAGGCACCCGTCGCGGGGAATGTTTTCACCGACGTGTTGCCGGGAATGCTGCTGCTGGGCCTGGGCGCCGGCATCGCATTCAACCCGGTGCTGCTTGCGGCCATGAGCGACGTCAGCCCCAGTGAATCAGGGCTTGCCTCGGGTGTAGTGAACACAGCGTTCATGATGGGTGGCGCGCTGGGGCTCGCGATATTGGCGAGTCTCGCCGCGGCCCGCACAAACCAGCTGCTGGCCGCTGGCTCCACAATGCAGGTCGCTCTAAATGGCGGCTATCGCGTAGCGTTTCTGCTCGGCGCCTGCAGCGCGTTAGTTGCCGGTGTGATTGGTGGCCTGTTTATACGCACTGCCAAACCAGCTGTGCACGGTGTCACCGAAGGCGCCATTGCAGAAAACGCCTGACCGGCACACCACATTCTTCTCTCAGCGGCCCGGCGATTGAGGGCACCTGGCTCTTAGCGAAAGAGCATCGAAAACGCAAAGAGCGCCTTCCGAAACCCCAATAACTTCAAAGCTGCCCTCACTTCCGCAGGCCGCAACTTCGCCGTCATCGGCATCGTACCGAAGATCTTCCCCTTGATGACCAGCTCATTCCCCTGCCGCTCGATAGCAGTGACGGTCATCAGCTCCTTGTTGTCCGGCCCGTAGAGCTTCAAGGAAATGCCATTCCCATGTCATCGAACGCGCGCATCGCCGCCGCGCGCCCCGCGCCGAATACGCCACCACCCGGATGCTGGAATGGCCCCACCAGATACAGCCTGTCGATGCCGGGCACCGACATCTGACCGAGGTCCGGAGTAGGGCGGTGAGCGCCCTGCTGATACGTGGTGGTCGCTACGCCGTGCAGGTCCCCACGCATGAAGCTGGGAGAAGTGCGTTCCATATCCACCGGGCTGTCGCAGTGATACTCGATGATGTTCTCGGGAAGATTGTCGATGAACTTGCCCATGTGCCGGATCATGTGCTCCGCGTAGTCACGCTTCGTGTCGTCCCACGAACGGCCGTCCGCGCGTTCATAGGGCACGTAGTCCCACGCGTGCATCGTGGCCTTGCCAGCCGGCACCCGCGACGGATCAAACATTGTGAGTGAGCCCAGGCCGACGAGCGGGTAGCCCGAGAAGCCGCCATAACGCAGGTCGTCGAACGACCCGCGAAGTTCCCGATAGGTGTTCGGCAACAGCTCGATCATGACGGCGCGCACGGGGTCGCCGGCTTTGAATTTGATAGGGCCGTTGAGCGCGGCGTGGACGGTGATGCACCCCAGCGGAGATATCTCCGTTGCTTCCGCGTCCTGAATGATGAGCGGGTCTATGCCCTCGACCATGCGCCCCAGAACATGGGGGTGGATGGCACCGATCACGGCGTCCTTCGCCATGAAGTCCCGCCCATCTTTCGTGCGCGCGCCCTGAGCGCGACCGCCCTTCATGATGACGCGTTCGACATCTACGCCGGCCAGCACCTCGCCGCCGCGGTCTTTGATGCAGGCGATGAGCGCGTCCGTAAGTTTTCCGCTGCCACCGATCGGCACGCCAATGCCATAGGCCTCGAGGAACGCAACGAACACGAAGGTGCCGAACCCCGTCGCCTTCTCGTCCGGCGACACCAGGTTTTCTCCGGCAACCCGCGCGAAGTGCATGCGCACCTTGTCGTGCTCGAAGTAGTGGCAGAGCACGTCATGGCTGCTCATCTGCGTGAACTTCCACAACTCGCGGCCTTCGCGGCTCTGATCCATCATCGCGGCCGCCGCGCCCTGCGGCATGGGCGGGCTGTACAGCGTTGCGGCCACCATCGGCAGCCACGCCGCCGCCTGGTCGGCGAGGCGACGGTAACTCTGCGCGTCTTTCTTCGAGAACTTGGCAATCTCGGCGCAGGTGCGCTCGCGGTCCCGATACAGGCCGAGCGTGGTGCCATCCTCGAACACGGACATCATCGGCAATTCGGGGAACGTGTAGCGCAACCCGTATTTGCTCTTGAGGCCCAGCTCGTCGTTGGCCAGCAGCGGGTTCGCCTGGATGAAAATATGCGCCATGGAATGCTGGTCGTGCCGGAACCCGGGCACGGTGAGCTCGCGCGTGACGACACCGCCCCCGAACCACTCGTTGCGCTCGAGCACCGTGACGCGCTTGCCGGCGGCGGCCAGGTAGGCTGCGGCGACGAGCCCGTTGTGGCCCGAGCCGATTACGACGACGTCGCTGGTTGCCATCTTTGATCTTTCCGCTGGGTGATTTTTCGGGGATGGGGAGCCGGGAGACTAGCACCGCGGCGACCCCGTTATCGAGTGTCGGCACGCCGGGTTACATGGCCCGTTTCCGCCGCCGTTCGCGTGACGGCCAGCCAGACCGGAGTGGCGCCGTTTGTGGCAGCGGGAGGCTGGCTGTAAGGGTTAGAGTACGGGCCGGCGGAATGGAAAACCCCCGTTCCAGCCCGCTCACGCACCTGACACCGGAGACCTAAAAATGGTACGCGCGGACAACGAAAACGAACGCCTGGCCCTGCAATTTTTCAGCGTGCTCAGCACGGGGGAGCTCGAGAATCTTCGCCCGCTGCTGCACGATGATGTGACCTGGATTCCGCAGGTGAAGGACATTCCGGGCGCCGGTGTTCATCGCGGCAAGAAGGGCGTCGTCGATGATTTCCTGGCGCCGGTGCGCGGCATGTTTGCTCCCGGGGATCCCAAGACGACGGTGCTCACCATCATGTCCAAGGGGCCGCTGGTTATGGTGGAATCCCGCGGGCTCGGGAAACTCGCGGATGGCCGCACCTACGACAACCTGTATGCGTGGGCCGTCGAGATACGCGACGGTAAGGTGTTCGCTATACGGGAGTATATGGACAGCCACTACATCGCAACGCTGTTCGGCACTCCCTGAGGCCGCCATGTACCCGGACCTGTCATCGCAGTACATTTTTATCTCCGGCGCCGGCCGTGGGCTCGGTCGCTCGGTTGCGCGGCATCTCTCCAAGTGTGGAGCGGTGGTGGGCGTCAGCGACATCGATGTCGCGGCGTGCGACGAGACCGCCCAGCTCGTCAGGAGCGCGGGGGGCCAGGCGCATTCGTTCCCTGGGGACCTGGGGCGTCGCGCTACATTTCTCGAGGCGGCCGCTTCCTTTGCGAAGGTGGGTTCGCGCATCGATGCGGTGGTGAACAACGCCGCGCATCTCAAGTACGAGAAGATCGACGATGTCACTGAGGAGACGCTCGAGAAGATGGTGAACATCGGCCTGAAAGGCGCGGTGTGGGGAACGCAAGCACTGCTGGCTCACTTCGACGCCGCGCGCGGTGGCGCTATCGTGAATATGGCGTCGCCGGTGGCGTTTCGCGGTTACCCGACTACCACCATTTATAGTTCTATCAAAGGGGCGATTGTGGCACTGACGCGCACGTCGGCCGCTGAACTGGGGCCGCGCGGCGTGCGGGTGAATGCTGTTGCGCCGGGGTCTGTGCCTACACCGGGGGCGCTTCAGATTGTGGATGCTGCTGAGTATGAGCGGCGGGCGAGGACGATTCCGTTACGTCGGCTTGGACGAGAGTTGGATAATGATCAGGCTGTGGCGTTTTTGCTTAGTGCTGAGGCGTCGTTTATCACGGGCACTATCCTGCATGTGGATGGTGGCATCGCAGCTTCGATGTGAACTATTAGATTTGAGGCCTGCGATGTGAGATGTGATTCTCTCTCAGCCGCCCGGCCATTGAGGGCTCTTGATCTTGAAGACCGGAGCCCT
>JBDTUL010000398.1:0-6054 GCA_040007735.1 Gammaproteobacteria bacterium
GGCTGCTGTCGGTTCCTTTTACAGTTTGAGGACCCGGGGACAGCGCTTTCGGCCGCAAGCGCTTGCCGGCGCTGCCTATTGCCGATTCGGCTGCGGGCGCAAATCCTGCTGCCGCCGGGGCCGCGCCGTCGTGGGGCAATCGTGCCTGCCCGTCAGAGCGCTCCTGCGGAAGTGCCATGCTTTTCAACGTCTCCTGCCATCTCGAGTACGCGGTTTCCTTCCCTTCCACGCTCATCCTGAGCGTGCACGCCCAGCGAAACGCCTCCCAGACGATTCTCGAGGAGCACTTTTCGGTCGAACCGAAGGTGAAGTTCAGCGAATTCGCCATCGAGAACACGGGCAACCGCTTCGTGCGCATCCAGACCGGCCGCCGCAAAAAGCTCTCCGTCCACTACAAAGCCAGCGTGGACTGCGATTTTCGTGTGCTGACGGCCGGCAAGCTCGAACACACGCCGGTGGCCGAGCTGAGCGGCTCGGAAATCGGCTACCTGTTCCCGAGCCGCTATTGCCAGTCGGACCGGCTCGGGCGGCTCGCGTGGGACCTGTTCGGGAAGCTCGCCACCCCCCATGAGAAAGTGGTGGCAATCACCGACTGGATTTACACGAACGTGGAGTATTGTCGTGGCAGCACCAACTCCGAGACTTCCGCGTACGATACGGTCACTCAGCGAGCCGGGGTGTGCCGCGATTTCGCGCACCTGGGCATCGCCCTGTGCCGCGCTCTCAACATTCCGGCACGTTATTTCACGGGATATGCCTATCAACTCGAGCCGCCCGACATGCATGCCTGCTTCGAAGCCTTCATCGGCGGAAGCTGGATGATCTTCGATGCCACGCGGCTCGCGCACCTGAATGGCCTCGTACGCGTCGGCGTCGGGCGGGATGCGGCCGATGCATCGGTCGCCAGCATTTTCGGCGGCGTGACGTTGCAGTCCCTGACCGTGGATTGCAGCCTCGCCAAAGGCCAACGCTTCACGCCGCTCGGCCGGAAGCAGCTCGGCCGCCGCGGCGTCGCGTTGCCCCTGCGCAAGAACTGAGCGCCACTCGCGACTATATGCAACGGCTGCGCATCCTGCACACCACTCGGTATGTGTATTCGCGGCCAGTGGAGTTCACCCGCCACCGGCTGGTGATCCGGCCGCGCGAAGGGCACGACCTGCGCATCGAAAGCATGCAGCTTCGCATCGAACCCGAGCACGCCCTCACGTGGGCGCGGGATGTGTTCGGCAACTCCATTGCGCTGGTTGATTTTGGCGGGCCGGCGCTGGTGCTCGAAATCGTGAATGACGTGGTGGTGGAGCGGTTTTTGCCCTTCCCCGCGCGCATCCTGCACACACCGATGAGAGTGCCTTACCCGGTAATCTACGACCCGTTCGAATCCACCATGATTGCCGCTTACCTGGAGCGCTCGTTTCCGGAAGATGTTTCCGCAATTACCACCTGGCTCGGCGAAAACCTGCGCGTGGATGCGGCGGATGCGGAAGGCACGGTGCTGTCACTGTGCGTGCTCGTGAACAGCAAGATCAAATATATGCGCCGCCAGGAGAAAGGCGTTCAGACGCCGGCGCAGACCGCGCAGCTGGGCAGCGGCTCGTGCCGCGACATGGCCACGTTGATGATGGATGCGGCGCGATCGCTCGGGCTCGCCGCACGGTTCGCCAGCGGCTACATACACGGCATCGCCTCGCTCGCCGGGCATGCGTCGACACACGCCTGGACTGAGGTTTATCTACCGGACCTCGGCTGGCGAGGATTCGACCCTACGCTGGGTACTACTATTTCGCTTCGCCATGTGGTTGCGGGGGTTAGCAATCACCCGCGCGGCGTGATGCCCATTACGGGTGGATTCATCGGCAAGCGCGTTGATTTCAAGGAGCTGGACGTGCACGTTAAAACTGAAGAGCTGCCCGACTCACCCAACGCTCCTCCGCCCGCATCTGCTTCCCCATTGCCTGTGGGTTAGCTCGGACGCAGAGCCCTCAATCACCGGGCGGCTGAGAGGCATTTCTTTTTTTGTTTCCTCAACAGGAAAAAAAGAAAAGTTCTGAGCCACCCGGCGATTGAGGGCTCTTGATCCGGTCCGGTCCTACTTTAAAAACTCCAACACCGCCGCACTCATCGCCCTCACCCCTGTTTCAATCGTCGGCTCCGGCAACGGCGCAAACAGCGCTGAATGCAACGTGGGTAGCGCCGCGCCGCTCTTCACGGCCGCCTCAAACTTGATCGGCTCCACCGCTCCGAGCCGAAACATCGCCACGGGAATCTTCTCATCCAGCCCGAAGCGCCCGAAATCCTCGCTCCCCATCACCGGCGGCATCATCAGCACGTTGCCCGCCCCCAGCTCGCGCGTGAAAGCACCACGCATCCACTCGACCAGCTTGGGATCGTTGTACACAGCTGGCGCGTACTCGCCCTCGATCACGCTCGTAAGCGGCATGCGATCCGCCGGCATTCCGGCGGACTGTGCTTGCCCCTGCGCAATACGCTTCACCGAATCGATGATCTTCTGACGCACGGCCGCCGTGTACGACCGGATGTTGATCTCGAGTTTCACTTCATCGGGAATGATGTTGCGCTTGGTGCCGCCATGAATGGTGCCCACCGTCACCACTGCCTGATCGAACGGCGACGTCTCGCGGCTCACGATGGTCTGAAGGGCAAGCACGATCTGCGCCGCCAGCACCACGGGATCTTTGGACTTCTCAGGCTTCGACCCGTGCGCACCCAGCCCGCGCACCACAACGTCCATCTGTGTGGACATCGCATACGCGAACCCTGAGGTGAGCCCGACCTTCCCCGCCGGCAGATCGTCCCAATCATGCAGGGCAATCGCGAAATCCGGCCGGCCGAAGCGCTCGTAGAGATTGTCTTTGACCATGGCGCTGGCGCCGTCTATGGTCTCCTCCGACGGCTGCCCGACCAGGATGAGCTTGCCATGCCACTGCTTGCGCATCGACGCCACAACACGGGCCGTACCGACCAGCGAAGTCATGTGAATATCGTGCCCACACGCGTGCATGACCGGCACCTCAGTGCCATTGGGCATCTTGAAAAGCACCTTGCTTGCGTACGGAAGACCGGTCTGTTCGCGCACCGGCAGCGCGTCCAGATCCGACCGAACCAGGAGCGTGGGGCCCTTGCCGTTCTCGAGCACCGCGACGATGCCGTGGGCCTGCGACCCGTCCTCATACTTGCCGACGCCCTCCGTGACTTTGAACCCTGCGTCACGCAGTTGCGCGGCCACGGCCGCGGACGTGGCCGTCTCGAAGTGCGAGATCTCCGGCGCGGCGTGCAGCTTCTTGTAGAACTCGAGAAGCGAAGGCATCTGCTGCTTCACCGCCCCTTCTAACGCAGCAGCGTGCGATACGCCGGCGAGCGAGAGACCAAGAATCGCAAGGACCACTGAAAATGGGCGTGTCACGTCGAGCATGCTCCCAGGAGGCTGTCTGCGCCGGATCATAGCGCACCCCCGGGCGCCCGCCGACTGGTGCGCCGGGCAAACGCGATAACGCTCCAGACATCGTTCGATACGCCGAGCCGCAGATTCACCAGCGTGTAGGACGCGAGTGGGATGTGGAACGGGTTCGACGCGAAGTACGCATCCACCGAATCCCGGTAGTTGATATCGGTGGCCACGATCGCGTTCCAATCGTTGTAGACCGGTTGGCTGTAGTTGAGCCCGACGCTGAACTGCACTTTCGGCACGTTCGGCAGGGACTCGCCGGTAATGCCGAGCGTCGGGTTCAACAGTTTGAGATCGGGCGTTGCGCCTTCGGTGAGCTCAGCATCCTGATAAGAGCCCGCGAACGTCGCGGTGAGATACTGGAACGGCCGCGCCGCCAGCTCGAACTCTACGCCTTTCACTTTCGCCGCACCGGCATTGCCCACGTAAGGGAACGCGCCATCCGCGGTGGTTTCGGAGACCTGGATGTTGTCCCATCGAATGAGATACACGTCGGCCTGATACTCCAGGCGCCCGCCGAGCAGCGCGCCCTTCGCCCCGACTTCATAGTTCTTGAGTGAATCGGGCGAGAATGCGGCCGGGATCGGCTCGAACGGCTGTGACTGGGGGGGCGCTTCAGGGGTAGCGCGACATCGAATAGGGGCGGCTGCGGGGAGCAGCACCCCATTTCTTGTCCGGCGTGGCGCGCATGACGAAGTGGAGCTCGCCACCAGCCATGATCTCGTCGTGGCGGATGAACGAGCGGTCAAGCGGGTGTCCGTTCAACTGCGCAGTCCCGATGTAGCGGTTAGTGTCGGAGAGGTTGTCCACCTCGATCGAGAACTGCTTGCCGTTCGGCAAGCGAAGCACCGCGCGGTTCACGAAGGGTCTGCCGATCACATACTCGCCTGAGCCGGGCGTCACCGGATAGAAGCCCAGCGCGGTGAAGAGCAGCCACGCCGACATCTGCCCGAGGTCATCGTTACCCGAAAGGCCACCGGGCGCAGCGTGGTACTGGCTCTCGACAATCTGCGTCAGGCGCTCCTGCGTGCGCCAGGGCTGGCCCGCGTACACATACAGATAGCCGATGTGGTGACTGGGCTCGTTGCCGTGTGCGTAGTAGCCCACCAGGCCAGAAATGTCTTCGACGTGCGCGAAACTCGCCGGGTCGACCTTCGCATCGAACAGCGCATCCAGCTTGCCGGCGAAACGTTTGTTGCCACCCATGAGCTGGATCAGGCCCGCTGTGTCTTGCGGCATATACCAGCTGTACTGCCACGCGTTGCCTTCCGTGTAATCGCCGTAGTAGCCCGCGGCAGTTGGATCGAACGGTTCGCGAAAGCGCCCGTCGGCGTTGCGTGCGCGGACAAAGCCGGTTTTCCTGTCGAACACGTTGCGCCAGTAGCCCGCACGCTCATTGAAACGTGTCGCCACGTCGGTGCGGCCCATCGCCGCTGCCATGCGCGCGATCGTCCAATCGTCATAGGCGTATTCGAGGGTCTTCGATGCGCCCTCCGGTTCGCGATCCGCAGGCACCCAGCCGACCTTCATGTATTGATCGAGGCCGCCATAGAGCGGGTCGCTGGCGCTGGCGATCATGGCGTCCAGCGCTTCGTCGGCGGAGTAGCCGCGAATACCTTTGAGCCACGCATCGGCGATAACCGGAACGGCGTGATAGCCGATCATCGTCCACGTTTCCTGCCCGTGGAACTGCCACACCGGCAACACGCCTTCGGGACTCGCCTGACGTGACGCCAGCAGGGATCGAACGAAGTCGCGATTGTCCGCTTCGGGGCGGAGCAAGGTCAGAAGCGGATGAAGCGCGCGGTAGGTGTCCCACAGCGAGAACGTGGAATGGAACGCGAAGCCGTCAGCGTGATGAACCTCGTGATCGGGACCACGATAGGAACCGTCGACGTCCATGAACAGGCTTGGCGCCATGAACGCGTGATACGCCGCCGTGTATAACATTCGGCGCATGGGCTCGGGCGCTTCGATGTCGAGCACAGAAAGCGCGCTGCCCCACGCGGCGCTGGCGGTGGCACGTTTGACATCGAAGTTCCAACCGGCCGCTTCAGCGTCGAGGTTGCGAAGGGCGTTCTCCTCACTCACCGGTGAGAGCGCGACTTTCATCACTAACTGCGATTTCGGCAAGGCGCCAAAATCAAACACGGCGACGAGCCCCCTGCCTTCGAGCACCGCTACATCATCGCGGCCGCGGCCCGGTGTGCTGAACTTCGGATCGTATTCAGGTTTCGGTTCGCGGTCGTGGAACGCGTGCGATACCGGCGCCTGCGAGAAGCGCATGGCAAAGTACAGCTGCCGCGCCGGCGCCCACCCGCGAGTCTCGCGATAGCCGGTGGCCGAGCCATCCGGCCGCACACGAATGCGCGACCACAGCACCTTGCCGGGGTAGTCATAGATGATGGATCGCAGATCTACCAGCACATGCGCCGACTTCCCGGCGGGAAAAGTATAGCGATGCACGCCTACGCGCGCGGTGACAGTGAGTTCGGCTCGGACGTCGTAGTCTGCGAGCGTTACTGCGTAGTACCCGGGCTCGGCTTTCTCCGTGTCGTGGTTGAAACGGGAGCGATAGCCCGACTTCGGCT
>JBDTUL010000399.1:0-6035 GCA_040007735.1 Gammaproteobacteria bacterium
GCATTTCATACACCACAGGAATGTTCTTGGCGTGCCCGACACTCAATGCGGCCAGGCCGTTCAGACACGGCGAATGGGCATGAATGATATCGGGCCGAACCTGACCGAGAATCGAGGCGAGGCGCTGCTTCGTGGCGCTGACCACCGCGATCTGATCGAACACCGGAAGCCGGGACAGCGCACCCGTCTTCGGCCGGGTGCGATAGAAATGCAGCCCGTCTACGTCCTCTTCATCGCCGCCGGGCGCGTAATGCTTGGGTGTGGTGAGCTGGAAGGTCTCCCAGCCCATTGCGCGTTGTTCACGCAGTAACGCCAGGGTACGGAACGCGTAGCCGCTCTGCAGCGGCACAGAATGATCAAGGACGTGAAGGATGCGCAATGTCACTCCGCGACCACAAACCGGACACCCGCCGCGTTACCAGCAGATGCCGCTGTAGTGCGCACACTTGATCTGCGCGCGCGGCAAGCCCACGAGATCGACCACCGTCAGGTCCGCATTGTCGTGCGAGGCCAGCGCGGCAAGCACTTCCTTCGTCGCGACGCTCACGATGACGACCTGCGCGTTTTCGATGGCGCTCGCACTGTCATTGACCATGAGGTTGCCGATATGAGGGATGCTTTCCTCGATGAACCGCTTGTTGGCGCCGATGAGGCGCGACAGGTTCACTTCTGAATCGAAAATCTTGAGCTGGAAGCCCTTGCCGATGAGGCGCTCCGCCACCGAGACGAGCGGGCTCTCGCGCAGGTCATCGGTGCCCGCCTTGAAGCTGAGGCCCAGCATGCCGACGCGGCGAACGCCGGGCGTCATCACCTTGTCGAGCGCGTGGTCGATGTGCGCGCGGTTGCTGCCGAGGATGGAACCCATCATCGGCAGAGTGAGATCCTTGGTCTTGCCGAGGTAGTTGAGCGCTCGCAGATCCTTCGGCAGGCAAGAGCCACCGAACGCGAAGCCCGGCTTCAGATACGCAGGCGAGATGTTGAGCCGCTTGTCACGGCAGACGTAGTCCATGACTTCGCGAGCATCCACGCCGGCCGATTGCGCCACGCGGCCGATTTCGTTCGCGAAGGTGATCTTGACCGCGTGGAACGCGTTGCAGGCGTACTTCATGAGCTCTGCCACACCAATGGAGGTGGTGACGAACTCGCAGGGCAGGTGCTCGAACAGTTTCTTCACCGCCGCAGCGGCTTCGGGCTCGCGCGCACCCACGATGGTGAGCGGCGGGTTGTCGTAGTCCTTGATCGAAGTGCCTTCGCGCAGGAACTCCGGCTGGAAGCACACGGAGAAATCCTTGTCGGACTTGCGGCCGCTCGCCTCTTCGAGCGCGGGCCGCACTACCGTCTCGACGGTGCCTGGCTGCACGGTGGAGCGAAGTACGATGGTGTGGTGAGACTTCTTGTCCTTCAGAGCCGTACCGATCTGTTCCATCACGCGGCGAATGGCGCCGAGGTCCTGCCCGCCGTTCGGGCTGGACGGCGTGCCCACGCACACGAAGGAAATCTCTGTGTCGCGTACAGCGGCGGCCACATCGTTCGTCACTTTCACGCGGCCGGAGTCGACCACCTTGCGCATCAGCTCCTGGATGCCCTCCTCGACGATGGGCGACTTGCCCGAGCGGATCATGTCCAGCTTGTGAGGATCGACATCCACGCCGGTGACGTCATGCTCGTCGCGCGCGAGGCACGCAAGCGACACGGCACCGACATATCCAAGACCGAAGACACTGATTCGCACTGAAAGACTCTCCTAAACAAGGCTGGCTGCGGACACTGCCGCAGGCTCAGCCAGACCGGCGACTCGCCTGAAATTTCACAGACGGAGCCAGCGCGTTCGGCACGGGGCCGTTCGCCTGGCGCCCGAGCGCCCCGGCGATGAGACCATCCAGGCGCAGCATCGAGCTGCGCCATGCATGATGAGAAAGCACTCGCGCCCGCCCCTTCTCGGCGAGCGTAGCGCGCAATTCCTTCGAATCGAGGATGCGGCCGACGGCACTCACGTACTCGTCCGCATTCGCAGCGGTGAGCAAATGCTCCCCCGCCACCGCATCGACGCCGCCGGCGGCCTGCAGGCTGCACACCACTGGCACGCCCATCGCCATCGCCTCGAGAATCTTGTTCTGCGTACCGCGCGCAATGGCGAGCGGCGCCACCGTCATCGCGGCGCGCGTAATGTAGCTGCGCACGTCGGGAACGGAGCCCGTCACGGACACGCCCGGAATCTTCGCCAGCTCCCGCACCGAAGGCGGCGGGTCCGCACCGACGATCTGGAAGCGCACGCCCGGGCGCTGCGCGCGCAGCCGGGGGAACACTTCACTGCAAAACATCGCGACGCCCTGCTGATTCGGGTAGTAGTCCATGCGGCCTACGAACGCGATCAGATCCGGGTCGTAATCGGCCTCGGGCTCGAAAAAGGTGCCATCGACGCCGTTGGGAAACCAGTCTGTCGGCGAACTGACGCCGAGATCGCGCAATGATTGCAGCTCCGCCCGCGTGGTACAGGTGCAGAGGTCAAACTTCTGGGCGAGCCGACGCTCGGCACGTTCCAGTTTCGCAGCTTCGAGCCGGTAGCCGGCCGACAGCGGAAAGTGCTTGTAAGCGACATATTCGCGCCATTTCTGCGAATCCATGTCGCCGAAATCGAGAATCTTGAGCGGCACCCTCGCGTCCGCCACGTACGGCGCCGCGGACGAGCAATGCGCGAAAGCCAGGTCGAACGACGTCTCGGCCGTCGCGGCATTCACCCTGCGCGCAAGCGCCGGAGAGCGGAAATACGCAAAGCTGGAAGGGTTCGGGGTTGGCAGCCAGGCCAGCATTCGAGCCCACGCCACCGGGTCGGAAATGACCTCCACGAGCACGCGCTCGCAGTGCTTGGCGAGGTCGGCAGCCTCTTCCGCTTCGCGCTGTGTGCGCGCCAGCGAGGCCACTGTGACCTGATGCCCCTGCTCCGTGAGATGCCGGATGATATTGAATGGTCGAATCTTGCCGCCGCGCTTGGGCGGATACGGCACGCGGTGACAGGCGAAGAGCACTTTCACGCCGCCAGGCTCCCGCGCAGCTGCTCGGTGACGGCCTGGGGCTCCTGCCCGTCGAGATACATGCGGCACCAGATCTCGAGGTTCACCAGGGCAAGCAGGTGATCGGTACGATCGGCCTCTTGCCGTTCGTGCTCGCGCACGACACGCGCCACGGCCTGGGGGTCGAGCAGCCCACGCTTCATGAGCGTGGCTTCGGAAAGAACCTCGCGCAGGAAGCCAGAGAGTTCCTGTTTGAACCACGCGCCGATGGGCGCGCCAAAGCCGCGCTTGGTGCGATGGATGATGCTGTCAGGCACGATGCCTTGCATCGCCTTCTTCATGGTGTATTTGAGCTCGCCGCCGCGAATGCGGGTGGCGGCTGGAATCTGCGCCGCAAGCTTCACCAGGCGCTGGTCCAGCAGCGGTACGCGGCATTCCAGAGAAACGGCCATGCTCATCTTGTCTGTGAGCATCAGCAGGTCTTCGGGAAGCTGCGTGGCGAGGTCCACGTCCATCAGCCGCCGCAGCGAATCCTTCGAGGAAGAGCCCGCGAACGCACGCGCGATGGAATCGTCGAACGGAGCCGACGAATCACGCAGCAACACGGCGCGCTCGGCTTTGTCGAACACTTCCATGTAACTGCGGTAGCGGCCTTCGAAGCCCAGCGAATCCGCGAGCACGAACGCACGCGCCAGGCGCAGCTTGTTGAGCAGCGGGGAGTGCCGATCGCTCGGCAGCCGCCGCGCGATGGGATCGATGATTCCACGGCGCATGAACTGCGGAATGCGCTGGTACTGGCTGCGATAGTGCTCGTCGAGATAACGGTTGTAGCCGCCAAACAGCTCATCGCCGCCGACGCCGGAAAGAATGACGGTGACGTCTTCGCGAGCAAACTTTGAAACCAGGTACGTCGTAATGAAGGCCGCGTCGGCAATCGGCTCATCGAGATGCCACAGCAGGTCCGGCAAAAGTCCGGCAACGTCAGGCTGAACGATGATCTCGCGGTGATCGGTCTTGAAGGTTTCCGCCACCTGTCGCGCGAACGGCAGCTCGTTGTACAGCTCGGCGCCGGAGGAACCCTTGAAGCCGATGGAATACGTCTTGACCGGATGATCCGTGTGACGCGACATCAGCGCGACGACGCTGCTCGAATCCACGCCACCGCTGAGGAATGCGCCGATGGGAACGTCGCTCACCATCTGGTCGCGCACCGAGCGCTCGATTTCAACTCGCGTCGCCTCGACCCACTGACTCTCGGAGCGCACCTCATCGACTTCGGCAGGCAAGCTCCAGTAACGGCGCGACGTCACACGGCCGCTCTCGATGGTGATGGCCTCACCGGGCAGCATCTTGTGCACGCCTTCGAACATCGAATGCGGCGCGCACACGTAGCCCACCGCGAAATACTGTGCAAGTGCGGCCGGGTTGAGCCGATTGCGAACGAAGGGCAGCTCGAGCAGACCCTTCGCTTCGGAGCAAAAGGCAAACTGGCCGTCGGCCTGCGTGTAATAGAGAGGTTTGATGCCGAGCGGATCGCGCGCGACGATCAGGCGGCGGCGTTTCTTGTCCCACACCGCGCAGGCGAACATGCCATCGAGATGTTCGAGAAATGCATCGCCATGCTCTTCGTAGAGATGAACGATGGTTTCGCAGTCGCTGCCGGTGGCGAAGCGGTGGCCGGCCTGCTCGAGTTTCCGGCGCAGCTCGCGGAAGTTGTATATCTCGCCGTTGCACACCACGACGACGCTGCCGTCCTCATTGGTAAGTGGCTGATGCCCGCCCGACACGTCGATGATGGAGAGCCGGCGCATGCCGAGCAGCATCTGGTCGTCGACAAACGAGCCCTCGTCGTCCGGACCCCGGTGCAGGATCGCGCGGCCCATGCGCGACAGCATGGCGGGCTCCTGGCGTCGTGTGCCGCTCAGACTCAGGATGCCGTAGATGCCACACATGATTCGCGCCGCTCAGCCGAGATAGCGAGCGATCGGCGGACCGAGCAGCCGCGTCACCGGCAGCGGCAGCTTCCGCCACAGATTGATCACGCGCTCGTACTTGGGATTGTTCGGGCTCAGGTCGGGCATCGCCTGCGCCTTCACCAGGAAGTACTCGTAGCAGAGCGGCTCCGGCTCGAAGCCCCAGTGCTCCTTGAACTCGAACGCACCGGTGCCGCGCTTGCTGCGGCCGAAGTCGAACAGGCGTGAGCCGCGTTCGCGGGCGCGCTCCATCACCTGCCAGTACATGAAGTCGTTTCCGGCCACGGGGCGCGCCGCCATGATGCTGCCACCGTAGTACGGCAACACTTCGTCGCGGAAATAAAAGCTCAGGACGCTTGCAACCGGCTCGTCGGCGGACAACACCGTCAGCACTTCGCAATCCGTGCCGAATTCTTTCTTCAGGATTTCCAGGTATCGCTGCGCGAACACCGGTGTGCCGAGGTTGCGCACGCTCTCGGAGTAGACGCTGTAGATGCGATCGACACCGGCGTCGATCTCCACACGCAGGTTCTTCGTGACGCCCTTACGAACCATGGCGCGCTGCTTGCGCGGAATGGCCAGCATGTTCGCCTCGGACTCCGCCTGGATCGGGCGGCGGAACGTGACGTAGAGATCCTTGGAAGGCCAGCCCGGATGCATGCGACGACGGTTGCGCATCTCGAGATGATTCACGTTGAGCTTGCGCGCCAGGGCGCAGGCTTCCGCTTCGAGCGCGGCGTGGGCGCCGGCGTCGGCCGCGACAATGCCGCCATAGACACAGAACGGGGTTGAAACCAGCGAGTGGCCGAACAGCGCACTCTTCATCTCTGCGAGCGGCAGCACGCCGCAGATGCGCCCGTCGCGCTCGGCATAAAGATAGTGATGGCGATGGCCGAACGCCTTCGCAAGCACCTGAATCCACTCCGCGCGATGGAAGAACGTGCCTTCCGGGTGCGCAAGCACGAATGCGTTCCAGCGCTCGCGGTCGCCTGCCTGGAATCCCTTGACCACGCAGCCCGCTTCGGCCGGCGTCGAGACTGAGTCCGGCTGG
>JBDTUL010000400.1:0-6035 GCA_040007735.1 Gammaproteobacteria bacterium
CGCAGATGTCGGTGAAAGCATCGTCGCCTACCATCTGCTCGGCACCTGCCGCATGGGCAACGACCCGGCGACCTCGGTAATCGACAAATACCATCGCACCCACGATGTGAAAAACCTGTTCCTGTGCGATGGGTCGAGCCTGGTCACCTCAGGACGCGGACAGCCCACGATGACGATCCAGGCGCTCGCCTTCAGGGCAGCCGACCACATCGGCAAATTCGCGAGTCGCGGCGAGATCTGAAGTCAGGTGGCCTTCTCCTAAGATGAGGCGGAGGTCAGGTCAATCGAGACCCAGATCGGATGAAGGATTCCGTGCCATTCGGGCTACCGCCTGCTGCCTTTGGGGGCAATGCGCTGGAGACTTCTTTACATTTTCAATGGGTTACAGCGCCATTTGATCCTGGAACATCCACTATTGCTCCTGGGGCAGTTTTAGCTAAAATAGCCAAATGTCAAAGCGGGTATCCGCGAGCGATGCGAAGAACAATTTCGGCGGCCTGCTGGAAGACGTGGCGGCGCTCGGGCGTGTGGAAATCGTGAAACACGGCCGGCTGGTTGCCGTGGTCTTGTCGCCCCGCGCGCTCGCAGAAGTTTCGGTCGCCAGCCGCGCGTCGAAACAGAGCGGTTCGTGGGGGGAGAAACACATGATTCCTCCCCAGAATGCGCGCGCTGCGCGGATGCTGAGCCCTCCGGCCGGCTTCGATGACGAATAAGCGCGGCGCCGAAGCGCCCCTGACTTCTGAGGATGTGCGGAAGATACTGAGCATCTGTTCGCCGGCGGGCCTTCTTGTTGGCGGGCAGGCGCTCGCTTTCTGGGCGGATCATCTGCAGGTCGAGCGTCCTGAGAATCTCGTTTCGGGAGTGACAGCCGATGCCGACTTCATCGGCGATGCGGTGCTCGCGACGCTGCTCGGCAAACGTCTCGGCTGGGAGACGTGGATTCCCGCTCTCGAGGACTCAACTCCTCAGACGGGGAAAGTCACTCATCGCATGCGCAATGGCGACGTCAAACAGGTCGATTTCCTGTCGGGCGTAGCTGGGTTGACGACTAAAGACCTGGCGAGGCGCGCAGTAGAGATGGACGTCCCTGATATTGGCCTTCTGCGAGTGATCCATCCACTCGATGTGCTCGACAGCCGAATCCAGAACCTGCATCTGCTCATGGAAAAGCGTAACGATGCCGGGATCGCGCAGGCTCGACTTGCAGTGGGCGTGGCGCGCGCATTCATTGCCCGCGAAGTGGCGACCGTCGGCGAAAAGGCAGGCCTCAAACTCCTGGAGCGCGTCGCCGACATTGCAAACGATATCGCCGCGGTGAGAGTGTTCCTGCTCTATGGCATCGATCCATTAGAGGGTGTCCCGCTCGAGGATTTCCGAACGACTTCGGCGCTTCACAAGGTACGCTGGCCGCAGATCACTGCGGCGGTGGGTGCGAAGCGTGAATCGCTGCGCAAGCTCACCTCAAAGGTCTCCCAATCGCGAAAGTGAGCTCGCCGGCCGCCTCAGCTGCCGCCGCTCCCAAAGCACGACCCGTCGGTCCTCACCGGTTCCCCGTTCGGGATGATCCGAGCCCCCCGCTCGCCCCTGTGCCATATTTAGGGCAGACGGCTGCTTCAGGGTCCTGCCTGCGGCCCGAATTCGGCTGACCCCGGCACCAGACCCCCTCCGGCTCACCACTCGCAAAATAAACTTCCCGGGGAGGGTAACCGCACTGGCTCGAAACGCTCTTCTACTATCCAGGCACACCGTCTTGCGGGAGTCCGTTCTTGCCGGCCGATGACGTTCAGACCCTCATTCGGGACTCGTGGCGAGTCACGGCGGGCAGCTTCGTCGCTTCCTGGCCGCGCGCGTGCGCAACGTCGCTGACGTGCCGGATATTGTCCAGGAAGTGTATTTACGCATGCTGCGCATACCGAACGTCGAATCCATCCGCTCGCCCGAGGCCTATCTGTTCACGGTGGCCCAGCACGTCGTCCAGCAGCACACGCTGCGCGCTTCCGGAACTCCGCCGACCGTGGAGCTCTCCCGCATCTTCGAAGATCTTCACGGCATGCCGAATGCGGCCGGCGCCCGAGAATCCGAGGGGTTGATAGAGCAAGGAAGCAGCGCGCCCGCGATCTTCCTCGCCGCTGGCGAGCAACTCACCGTGACACCCGAAGCCGCAAAGCGAGTCGTCCACCCGAACATTGCGAGTGCGACCGCCTGGAGAGACCGCCAGCTCCTGTTCGAAGCGGCCTCCCTCTTCGAAGTGGCCGAAGAATTCAATCGCTACAACCAGCGGCAGCTGATCGTCGACAACGACGCGCTCTGCGGCTTTCACATCAGCGGCACGTTTTCCTCGACCGATCCGTCCGCTCTGATTCGGTTCCTGCGCGACCGGCCCGGGTTGCGCGTGATCGAAACCCCTTCGGAAATACGCGTGGAAAAAAAATTCATCGCACGGGGTAACTGAAGGGTGGGGAGATGCTCTTAACGCACGAGCCTGTCGCATCGTCTGACGACAGCCGTAACGAGCCTCGTCAGAGGCGATCAGGGCCAGGGTACAACCGGCTACTTCCTCAATGAGGTGCCGCTGACCGATCCGTTTTTCTCGATTGCCATTCCAGACACGGCCTGGGTCAGGGCGCGGGCGACCTGATGTTCTATCCCGCAACCGACTTCAGCTTCGATTTCCAGGATCTCGACTTCAGGAAGATCGAGACTCCGGTGGCAGTCCGGTAAGGCAAGTGTGCGGCTAGGCGCCTGCGGCGTTCGGATCGATCGCCAGCGCCCCAATGATCGCGCCGCTTGTCGGCACCTGAAGCAGCACCACCACGCGCTTCGCGTCGCTCGGAAGTGCGGCGAGCGAAACGTTCCAGGAGCGGGCCGCATCCCGGGACCCACCGATTTTTCGGATGTAGCGGACCACGTTCACTTCAGTGAGCGTGCGTCCGGCATTTTCTCCGCGCTGTATCGCCGTTACCGCTTTCGGAAGGTAACCGACGACGTACACGTCATAGGGCTCTGAGGTTTCAGTCACGGGTGCGCGGATGATGAGCGAGGAACTCGTTCGCTGGACGGTTATGGCGACGTCAGTCCGTGGAGTCTTCAGTGCCTGCTCGAGCGAGGAGGGGTTTGCGCCCCAGACCGCCGTCTGTCCATCGACGATCAGCTGCGGAGTTCCGACCGTCGAAAGCCTGAGCGTGTTTGCGAGACTTTGCTGACGCTCAGTGGCCTCTTTCATCGAGAATCGGTCACGCCATCCGAGGCTGTCCCAGTAGTCGACATGGAACGCAAGCGGCAGGACGTCCGGGCGCTTGGCGAGGCCCTCGAGCAGCCTTTCAGCGGGAGGGCAGGAGCTGCAGCCTTCCGACGTGTACAGCTCTACGATCGCCGGGCGCTGCCCGGCAAAGGCAATCGTCGTCCCAAATACCAGCGCGAGCGCGACGACAGCCCTGGCGCGCGTTGTACGGATGCTTTGCAATTTAGGCTGCTCCGGTTCGGTCATATGAGCGCAGACCGGAACGACGGTTCCGGGCCTGGCATTGATACCATCGAAACACCGGTGCAATTCGTTACAGGCAATGGAGGTCTACCGTGGAGACTGAAGCCCAGCCCCCAGACACAGGTGAGCAGATCGTGTTCGCCCACGCGCGCGTGGCGCAGGTGCGCATTGCTCGCCCGACGAATCAGCTCGATCGGGTGATCGCGTTCTATCGGGACGGCCTGGGCCTGCCGGAGCTGTATCGCTTTACTGCGCACGATGGTTACGACGGCATCATGTTGGGACTTCCGGGCGCGCAGTATCACCTGGAGTTCACACAGCGCGTCGGCGACGGGCCATGCCTTGCGCCCAGCAAGGACAACCTCATCGTGCTCTACATTCCGGATCGGGGCGAGCTCGAACGTCTGCGCAAGCGGCTTGAAGACCAGGGTTACCCATCCGTCACACCTGAAAATCCCTACTGGCTTGGCCAGAGCGTCACGATCGAGGATCCCGACGGCTGGCGAATCGTGTTGTGTAGTGGCACAGGCCTGTAGTGTTGGATCCTTGATTCGAAGTTGTTCACGGCAAAATGTTCGCGGCGGCGGGCACGGTCGATACGCGCGTAACGAAACGATGGCGCCCGACGATGGTACAGGCGCCATCCTTTCAACTCGTCGCCGTACTCACCATGAAGATCTCCAGAACGACACTTGCGCAGTGGTCCCCGCTGCCTCTGCGCCTGATCGTGGGCTACGGCTTCGTGATGCATGGGTATCTGAAACTCGAACGGGGGGTCGACGTGTTCGCCGCTGCACTCGATGGCATCGGCGTCCCGTTCTCTCATCTCATGGCCTGGGTCACGACGGTGATCGAGTTGCTCGGCGGCCTCGCCATTCTTCTTGGCGCGTATGTGCCCCTTGCGAGCGTGCCGATGGCGATCGTGCTCCTTGTGGCAATGGTGAAGGTGCATTGGCAGTTCGGTTTCAGCTCCATCAAATTTCTGTCGGCAACTCCTGCGGGACTGCAGTTCGGAAAGCCCGGGGTCGAGTGCGACCTGCTTTATCTGGCTTGCCTCTGCGCGCTTGTGGCAAGTGGTGCGGGGCCCTTGACGTTCGATGGCTGGCGGCACGCACGGCGGCTTCAACGAGCGCCGAACACCAAGTGCTGAAAGGCAACCCAAAGAAAGTCTGACCCTATGAAATCGCCCCGAACAACCCATTCTGTCGCCGACGCCGGCATCTCGATGCGATTCGCGTCGATCTCCGAGATCGACGCCTTGAACGATATCGACCTCGACGCCTCTGTGCTTTTCGAGCGCGCCGGCCTGCACATGGATTTTGCCGACGACCACGAATTTGCAATCGCCGAACGCCAGCGATGGAACGCGGCGGTAAACGCAGGGACCACCTTGGTCGCAGTCGACGCGCGAGACGAACGCATCGGATTCGCGGCCGTGGGAGTTCTCGATGGGGAGCCATACCTCGCGCAGCTCTCGGTTCGTGCCAGTTGCATGCGGCGCGGAGTGGGAAGTGCCCTGGTCGGGGCGGCAGCCGGGATGCTTTCGCAAGCAGGCGCACGGGTGCTCTGGCTCACGACGTATGGCCATCTGCCCTGGAACAGGTCCTTCTACGAACGGCGCGGCTTCGAGATGATTCCGGCCGACGGGTGGGGTCCGGAGATGAACCGGCAGTTGTTGCTGGAGCGGCGTTGGCTGCCTCGGCCCGACGAAAGAGTGGTGATGCGAAAAGCGATTGGGGCCTGATTCCCAGAGCCGCGCCCGGCGTCCGCCACAAAAAAAGGCCGCCGCGGCGTGCGACACGCGGCGGCGGCAACAGGATCACCCCAGCAAACTCTACATTCAGAGCTTCATCTGAGCGTTCAGGAAGTACCGCCGCCCGAGCACGTCGTACGTGGACGGATCGGTGTTCGCCTGAATGCCCACGCCGCTGCTCGTCGTGAAGACGGGCGGGGCCTTGTCGGCAATGTTCGTGACGCCGCCCGTGAGCGTGAACATGTCGCTGATCGACCACTTCGCGGTGAGGTCGTGATAAACGTAAGTCGGCACCGCCGGCGCGGCCCCGTTCGACGGCGACAACGTTGCATCGTTGTTCACTACGGTTAGTTTGTCGACGTAGCGCAGGTTGTATCGGAACTGCCAGCTGCCCACTGTGTAGAACGATGCGAGCACACCTTTGTTCTTTGGATAGGCGCTGCCCACGATAGAGCTGACCGTTCCCTCACGGCCGATGAACGGATCCACGCTCGTCTCCTGCTGTTCGCGCGATAGCAGGTGGGTCATCAACAGTTTGAAATCCAGCTTACCTGCTGCAGCGCTCGCCCCGAGTGCCGACAGCGGCACGCCCCAGTTGAGGTTCACATCGACGCCCGAGCCCTTCCACGAGGAGAGGTTCGCGGTGGTCGTCACAACGTCCGTGATGCCGAGATTGCCGGTGGTCTGGCGTGTGAACAGCTGGCAGAACTCATTGTTCGAAGCGAACGTCGGATTGCTGTTCAGCTGATTGAAGCAGCGGCCGACTACTACGTGGTGACTCTGGCGGTGGGAGCAATG
>JBDTUL010000401.1:0-6034 GCA_040007735.1 Gammaproteobacteria bacterium
GCTGCCTATCTTTTCAACTTCGCGAAGTTCGTCGAATGGCCGGCCGACACGCCGCCCGGAGCGCTCTCGGTGTGCTTCCTGAACAGCCCGTCAGTGCTCGGCGCATTCGCAGCCAGCATCGCCGACCGACGCATCGGCACGCGAGCGGTCCTCGCTCGGGCCGTGGATGAAGCAGGGGCGCTGCACGGCTGCGATATGCTTTATCTCGGAAGTGGCGCACTGGGCACCTCTTCCGAGAGCGCGGAGAAGGTTCCCGCCGTCCTCAGCGTAAGTGAGGCACAGGACTTCATTCATCACGGGGGAATCATCGAGCTGTTCGCGGAGGGCAACCGGCTGCGCTTCAGGATCAACCTGGCCAACGCCCATCGTGCAGGCCTCAGGATCAGCTCCAGCCTTCTGCAGCTGGCCTCGAGCGTGGACCAGGAGCAATCGCCTTGAATACGCAGCTCGCATCGCTCCCCATTCGCTCGAAACTCATGCTGCTCGCGATGCTGACGAGCGGTGGGGCGCTGCTGGTGTCCGGCGGCGTACATACCGTCACCGATTTTCGATCGGGCGAGCGTCAGCTCTTGCATCGGTTGCAGACGCAGGCCGAAATCTCCGCCCGCAACAGTGCCGCCGCCGTCGCGTTCGATGACCCGGAAGCGGCCGGCCGGACACTCGATGCGCTCAGGGCGGACCCGGCGATAACGCGTGCTGAAATCGTGCGTGAGGACGGCACTCCCTTTGTCGACCGAAAAATGGCCCCCGCGCCCGTGGGCGAGGAGGGGAGCGGCGCCGGCGACCTGGCCTATGTTCATGCGGATATCCTGCTGGGGGAACGAATAGGCGTAGTGCGCATCTGGGCACAACGCACGGAGCTCAGCGCCGAGCTTCGGAGCGACCTCGCCGTGCTGGCCGTGGTAGTGATCGCGGCGCTGGGCGCGGCTCTGCTCGCGGCAGCGTGGCTGCAACGAATCGTCTCGAATCCCATCCTCGCGCTCGCGAAAGCCGCGCGGGGCGTATCTCGCTCGCGGGACTACAGCGTGCGCGTGCCTGTCCTGGGGACCGATGAAGTCGGCAATCTGGTCGTCTCCTTCAACGAAATGCTGGCGGAGCTGGAAAAGAGCAGCAAGCAACTGACTGAGCACCAGTTACAGCTCGAGAACAAAGTCGCGGAGCGCACCGCGGCGCTTGGCGCGGCACTGAAGGATGCGCAGGCGGCGGCGCAGGCGAAAGCCGAGTTCCTGGCCAACATGAGCCATGAGATCCGCACGCCGATGAATGGCGTGATCGGCATGCTGGACCTGCTCGAGAGCGGCACGCTGAGCTCGGAGCAGCACAACATGCTGGACATCGCACGCAGCTCGGCGGATTCCCTGCTGACACTCATCAATGATGTGCTGGATTTCTCGAAGATCGAGTCTGGCAAGATCGCGCTCGAGCACATCGACGTCGAGCTCCGGCCGATCATAGAGGAGGTGTCGACGCTCTTTTCCGCCCAGGCGAACGCGAAGGGCGTTGAGCTCGCCTGCATGGTCGGCAGCGACGTGCCGACATTCGTTCGCAGCGATCCCACGCGGCTGCGGCAGGTCCTGTCGAATCTGGTGTCCAACGCCGTGAAGTTCACCGAGCGTGGCGAGGTGTTCGTCGAGCTGAAAGTAGGGACGATGCCCGCTCTGTATGTCGCGGAGGGTGCGGTGCCGGGCGCGCCGCAGGTGCTGCCGATCCAGATCAAGGTGCGGGATACCGGAATTGGAATGGCGCCGCAGGCTGTCGCGCGCCTGTTCAGCGCGTTCACGCAGGCGGATGCGTCAACCACCCGCAAGTACGGCGGCACGGGCCTGGGGCTCACCATCGCCAGGAGCCTGACTGAGGCCATGGGCGGAACGCTCGAGGCGAGCAGCGAGCCCGGGAAGGGGTCGACGTTCACGGCCGACATACCGCTGCAGGTGGTTGAAGGCAGGGAAGCGGCCCGGTCCGCGGACTTACGCGGCCTGAAGGCGCTCATCGTGGATGACAACGCCACCAATCGCCGCATTCTCGAGCACTATCTCTCGGCAGCCGGCATGCATCACGACAGCACGTCGTCGGCTGCCGAAGCGCTGGTCGCGGCGCGCTCCGCGGCGAAGCAAGGCTCGCCATTCGACATGGCCGTGGTGGACTATCAAATGCCGGAGATGGACGGGGTGGCGCTGGTCAATGCCCTTCATGGAGATGCGGTGACTGGCTCGATTCCGTGCGTGGTGCTGAGCTCGCGCGGTGATCGGCGTGGAGTCGCCGACACGCATGGCGTTGCCCTGTGGCTCACGAAACCCGTGCGGCAGGCCGCGCTGGTCCGGGCGCTCGCCACCCTTGCGGGCCGCTCGGGCGGACTGCAGCAACTGCGTGCGCAGCCGATGACGAAGCACCCAATGTTCCTGGGTGCACGGGTATTGCTGGTGGAAGACAATCCGGTGAACCAGCAGGTCGCCTGGCAGATCCTGTCGAGGCTCGGCATCACCGCCGACATTGCCGACAATGGAGAGGAGGCGCTTGCGTCGGTTCGCACTGAGCATTTCGACGCAGTGTTGATGGATTGCCAGATGCCGGTGATGGACGGGTACTCGGCGGCGACTGCCATCCGGGAGTGGGAGCGGACTACTCGCCGGACGCGTACGCCAATCATCGCAATGACCGCGAATGCGATGGCTGGGGATCGTGCGAAATGCCTCGCGGCCGGCATGGATGACTATGTGGCGAAGCCCGTCAAGATCGACGTCCTGGCGGCAGCACTGGCGCGATGGTTAGTGTCGTCGCAGGAAGCTCAAGTCGATAGCGAAGCGTTCGAGCAACTGCGCGCGGTGATGGGCGACGGGCTGCGTGACCTTGTAGAGACCTACCTCAGGGACACTTCGACGCAGATTGCTACGATGGGCGCGGCACTCGAGAGTGCGGACAACGTCGTTCTCACGCGTGCGGCGCATAGCCTCAAGGCGAGCAGCCTTTCACTTGGCGCTCGGGCAGTGTCGGTGCACGCGGCGGCGCTCGAGGCGCTCGGCCAGGCCAGCGCGCCGTCGAACGAGATTCAGCAGGCAATCGGCAAGCTGCGAGAGGCTTTTGTTCTGGCGGAGCCGGCACTGCGGCGCGCGGCGGAATCTGCGACCCTTTCGCCAGCGACGGAGTCGTCGTCCGCTGCGCAGTGGGGCCCGCGATCGAAGGTGGTCTGAGGGAACGGGCGCCTCATGGAGCGGCGGGTATTACGCGGCTCTCGATCGCCACGACCATGCGTATCAGCTGTGCCAGGGACCCGGCTTCCATCTTGTTCATGACGCGCGCGCGATGTATCTCGACCGTCCGCTGGCTCAGCGCGAGCTCCCGCGCCATCACTTTGTTGGCCTGGCCCTTGATCAACAGTTCCAGCACGTCGTGTTCGCGCGGTGTCAGCGAAGCCAGGCGCGTGCAGATGCGGCTGTACTCCTGGAGACCTTCGCGAGTGTCGTGGTCGCGCGCCAGGGCTTTCTGGACGCAATCGATGAGGTCCTGGTCGCGAAAGGGCTTCTGGATGAAATCGCCCGCGCCGCGGCGCATCGCCTCCACCGCCATCGGAACATCGCCGTACCCGGTGACGAAGATGAGCGGAATGACGTAGCCGCGCCGATTCAATTCGTCCTGCAATTCGAGCCCGCTCATGCCGGGCAGGCGGATGTCGAGCAGCAGGCATCCGGATTGAGACGCGCGGTAGCTTGCGAGGAATTCCTGGGCCGACGCGAAGGATGCCGTGGACAGGCGCAGCGACTTCATCAGGACGCGGAGCGAGGCACGGGCGCCGCTGTCGCTATCGACGACATAGACGGTTGGCTCGGCTTCCATACTGAGGATCCTTTGTCGCAGCGATCAGGGGTGCGGCCGCTTCCAACCGAGCAGCATCGTGCCTGCCCGCCTGTCGTGCAGCACGTCGCGCGCCGATTTAGTTTGCAGCCGCGACTCGATACTCAGCATCCTTTCCACCCAGAATTCGGCATTCATCGCGGCGAGACGGGCACGCCTGGCTTCCCCGGCCCCGCTCAGATCGATTCCACGGTCGGCCCATTTCCGCGCCTTACGCTGTGCGCTGGCGAATGAATCAGTGTCGCTCGCTTGTCTGTGCATAGTGTCGGTCCTTGTTCCCGCCAGCCGCGCACGTCGCAAATGTCGCTGCTATGCAATAAAACACAGACTCAATCATGCCACTTACTACCATCGCTCTACGTTCGCTAGCGCACCGACTCGTGTGCGTCGACACAGGCATCGTCGTGAGCAGATGGGCGAGGATGTCCGCCCGAGGAGCGTGAATAGATGGGAAAGAAGGGTAACGCCAGGGAGTTTGCCGATACCTGCGCCGAAACGTGGCAAGACATGCATGCCGCGCTCTCACCCATCATCGGCTCAGGCGGCGTGTCGGCGCTGTACAAACGCTGTTTGTTCCTGAGGCGTGGCGAATACCCCTGGTTGAGCGAAGTACGCGTGGTTTCGCCGCAGTCGGGCGATTTCGCAGCGCTGGTCGATGCGATTCGGGAACGGCCGGAAGCCGAGGCGCTTGCGGCAAACGACGCACTGCTCGCTGCCTTCCGGCAGTTATTGAACAATCTGATCGGTGCCGCGCTCACCGGTCAGCTCCTCCATACAGTTTGGGTTAAGCACGGTCTTGCCGTGAGGATGCAAGGCAATGACCAGCGATAAAGCAAAGATCCGGCAACTCGCCACGGGTGTCGCGGGGCTGGACAGGGTGCTCGGCGGTGGCTTGCCGGAGTTCTCGTTCAATCTCCTGGCGGGCGCTCCCGGGTCGGGCAAGACCACGCTTGCCCATCAGATCATGTTCGCACTCGCCACACCCGAGCGGCCGGCGCTGTATTTTACGGTGCTCGGCGAGCCGCCCCTGAAGATGCTGCGTTATCAACAGCAGTTCGAGTTCTTCACAAGCGACAAGGTCAACCGGTCAATCCGCTTCATCAGCCTCGAAGAGGACATGTTCGGCGGCGACCTCGGCAAGGTGCTGGGCCGAATCACCTCCGAGGTGGCCGAGCTCCAGCCGGCGCTGGTCTTCATTGACTCGTTTCGATCGATCGCCCTGGCAGGCTCCGACCGCGGCAACGGCTTTCTGAGCCTGCAGCAGTTCATCCAGCAGCTGGGCATGCTGATGACGAGCTGGCAGGCCACCACGTTCCTGGTCGGGGAGTACATTTCCGACCACGAGCCCAGCCCCATCGTGACGGTTGCGGATGGTCTGATCTGGCTACGACAAAGCGTTCAGAGAAGCTCCGTGGTGCGCAAGATGGAGATCGTGAAGATGCGCGGGCAGGCGACACTGCCGGGGTTGCACACATTTCGAATCAACTCCGCGGGCATCCATGTCTTCTCGCCCTTTCTGTCGTCGCGAACCGCCACGCGTGCCGCCGTGCCTGGTGGACCTCGCTTGCGACTGGGAGTGCCGGGCCTCGATGAGATGATGGGGGGTGGCCTCCCGCAAGGCTACTCGTTGCTCGTTGCGGGTCCTTCCGGGTCGGGCAAGAGCATCCTGGCTTCCCGCTTCCTGCTCGAAGGCGCGCGCGGCGGCGAAACGGGCATCATCGCGGCATTCGAGCAGCACCCCGAGAAATCCTGCGGCCCTGAGATCGCGGCGCTCGTGGAAAGTGGCCGCATCGCAGTCCTCGACATGCAGCTGCTGACGTTGTCGGTCGATGAGGTGGCCACGCAGCTGATGGAGGAAATCCGCCGACTCAAAGCGACCCGTGTCGTCATCGATTCCCTCTCGGGCTTCGAACTCGCGCTGGCTCCCGCCTTTCGCGAGGATTTCAGGGAGTCTCTCGCCCTCATGATGTCCGCATTGGCGAGCATCGGTGTAACGGTGCTGATGACCTCGGAGCTGGAAGATCGCTATACCGAGCTGAGCTTCAGCCCGTATGGCACCGCGTTCCTGACCGACGCGATCATCATCCAGCGCTATGTCGAGATCGACGGCAGGTTGGAGCGGATCCTGGCCGTCGTGAAGGTGCGCGCGAGCGCTCACTCGAACGAGTTACGGCTGTACCACATT
>JBDTUL010000402.1:0-6030 GCA_040007735.1 Gammaproteobacteria bacterium
GATCGAGAAGCTGATGATGTTCGGGCTCGGCCGGTACGTCACTTACGGCGACATGCCGGCGATACGTCATATCGCCCGCGATGCCGGCCGCCATGGCAACCGTTTCTCCGCGCTCATTCTCGGCATCGTATTGAGCGAGCCATTTCAGATGCGAGCCCGTTCCGGCGATGAACCTTCCGCACCGGCGGATTCGCGTGAACGCTTTCCGCAGACCACGACCGATCTGCAAAAAACCCCAAGCGGAGCCAGCTGATGGCACAACTAAAAGACGACAACGAGCCGATTCATACCGGGCCAGGCGCGCACATCTCACGTCGCGCCGTGCTCGGCGGCGTAGCGGCGATTTGCCCGGCCATGATGCTCGGCTCTCGCGCATTCGCCGAGGAACTCAAGGGCGACGAGCTTCCCCTGCGCACCACGGGTCTCGAGCACATCGGCATGGTCGTGCCGGATGTGGAAGCGGCCGCACGTTTCTACAGCAGCGTCTTCAATCCCGACATGCAAAAGGAAAAGGACGGGCCGCTGCGCTACTACGTGATGACGGGCACCGGTTACCTCGCGATTGGCAGCCGCGCGGGCGTGACGGAGTCGAAGGTCGATCACTACTGCACACTGGTGCGTGGCTACGACCGCGAGCGCATGAACAGCACGCTCGCCGCAAAGGGAATCACGGCAGCCGGCCGCGGCGTTGTGCCCGACCCGGACGGCATCGGTCTGCAGCTCATCGCCGTGCCAGGAGGCCCCGGTCCGACCGCCGTTCCCGGCGGCCGGCTCGTCGAGGCGGCGGCGCTCGTCAAGCCGGTTGGGTTTCACAGCATCCTGCTGAAGGTTGCGGACGTTCGACGCAGCTCCGATTTCTACAGCCACTTCTTCAACACGGCGCGGGCACCTGAAAAGGCGCAGGTGGCATTCAAGGCGGCCGATACACGAATCATCCTGCGGCCCGCCGCGGCGGGTGAAAGCCCGGGCGTGGAGCGATACACGATGCGTGTCGCCGCCTTCGATCGCGCGAAGGTGTTGAAGGGGCTCGCCGCACTGGGTGCCGTGCCCGAAGAGAAAGGGCGGACCGGTGTCGTGCGGTTCCGGGATCCCAACGGGCTCAGTGTCGAGCTCAAGTCGGCCTGAGATAAGGAGCCACGCATGATCTTTCTTCGTAACAAGCGAATTTCGAGGCGCACTTTCCTGCAGGGCACGGGCGTGTGCTTGTCGCTGCCGCTGCTCGAATCCATGGCCTTTGCGAATACGGGGGCGGGGGCGCGCGGCGCGGATCGCCTGCGGCTCGGTTTCTACTTTGTTCCGCACGGAGCGGTGCAGAGTCAGTGGAGGCCGGCGAAGACAGGCGCGCTCGAACTGAGTCCGACGCTTGCGCCCCTGGAGCCGTTTCGCAGCCAGCTCAACGTGATCAGTGATCTAGCCCTGCCGCTCGCCTACACCGAAGACGCGTCAGCGGCGGCAAATCACTCGAGTTCCTCCGCCGTATTCCTGAGCGGTGCACGCATGCACAAGAACGTGAACCAGCTGGGTGTCACGGTCGATCAGGTGGCTGTGAGGCAAATCGGGCAGAGCTCGCTGATGCCCTCGCTGGAGCTGGGGATCGAGGACAGTTCCAATTCCTGCGGTGAAGGTTGGAGCTGTGCGTATCGCGACTCTATCTCCTGGGTCGATGCGCGCACGCCATTGCCGATTGAACGCAATCCGCAAGTGCTGTTCGAGCGGCTGTTCGGCACCGGCGCGACCAACGAGGCGCGCGCCAGCAATCGCGTCGAATCGCGCAGCATTCTCGATGCCGTCACCGAAGAGACCGCGCGCCTGAACCGCGATCTGCCGGCCGCCGACCGGCGACGGCTGGATCAGTACCTCACCGATGTACGCGAGATCGAGCGGCGAATGCAGATCGCCACTCGTGTCTCGGGCGATGTGCAGCCGCCCGCCAAGCCGTTCGGCATTCCCGATGACTTCGAAGAGCACTTGAAGACCATGTTCGATCTGCAGGTGCTCGCCTGGCAGGCCGGCATGACACGCGTTTCCAGTCTCATGCTGGCCGTGGAAGCCAGCAATGCCGTCTACCCGAAGAGCGGCGTGCGGGACGCCTTTCACCCGCTGTCGCATCATTCTAACGTTCAGGAAAACAAGGACAAGCTGGCTCAGATCAATCGCTATCACATCAGTCTCTTCGGCTACCTGCTCGAGAAGATGCGGCAGACGCCGGACGGCGACGCAACGCTCCTCGATAACTCTATCCTGATGTGGGGCAGCGGCATGGGCGACAGCAACGTCCACAATCACGATCCGCTTCCGATACTGCTCGCAGGCGGCGGCGCGGGGCGCCTCAAGGGCGGGCGCCACATCAGTACCGGGGAAGGCAAGAAGGTGCCGCTCGCGAATCTTCATCTCGCTCTGCTGCACAAGGCGGACATCGAGGTGGAAACGTTTGGCGACAGCACCGGGACCGTGGACATCTGATATGCGTTTTCCCGGGCGACCGGCGCTGCTGATCGGCGTCGCTACATGCGCGTGTGTCGGTTTGGTCGCGGTGCTGTATTTCTCGATGCGGCCGCCACGGCTTGCGGACACTGAGGCCCGAGCGGCGGGCCAGGAGCTTGCCGAGGCGACGCGTCTTGGCGATGCGGCCACGGCTCGTGCATTGATCGCTCGCGGCGCCGACGTCAACGGGACCAGCGCCGAAGGCACGGCCGCGCTTCACTGGGCGGTACACCTTGGAGATGAAGAGACAGCAACGCTGCTGATCCGGCACCACGCACACCTGGATCAAATCAATCGCTATGGGTTGGCGCCGTTGCACGTCGCCGCCGCGCAGGGGAATTCGAAGCTCGTGCAGCTTCTGCTCGAGGCAGGCGCATCCGCGAACCTGCGAGGCAGGAACGGTGAGACCGCGTTGCTGATGGCGGCACGCAAAGGCTGTGCCGATTGCGTGAAGTCGTTGATTGCGCGAGGCGCCGACGTCAACGTGCAGGACAGGGAGTTCGGGCAGACTGCAATGATGCTGGCCGCTTGGAGCGGCAGCGCGCAGAGTGTGAATCATCTGATCCGCGCCGGCGCTGACGTCAATGCGCAGACACGGCTCGGGCCCGAGCCAAAATTCGTCGACGCCGGCGCGGGCCGTGCCTCTCACGGCGACGGTATTCTGCGGGGAGGCGTGCCGGAGCGGGGCAGCCGAGGGGCTCGCGCGGGCATGATGACGGCACTCCACTATGCCGCGAGGGAAGGCCACACCTCCGTCGCGACCTTGCTGGTGGGGAACGGCGCGCATGTCGATCAGCCGGAAGCCAACGGAGTGCGGCCGCTGCTGCTCGCCATCATGAATGATCGCGCAGAGACGGCGCGCTTTCTGATCGAGCACGGCGCGGACGTTAACGCGGACGACTGGTACGGGCGGTCGCCGCTGTGGGCGGCGGTGGATATCCGAAACGTTGAGCTCGATGGCGAGCTCAACACTCAATTCGCCGATCGCGCCGGCGCGCTCGAGATCGTGAAGCTGCTGCTCGCTCGCGGCGCCAATCCCAACGCCCGCACTCGCGAATCGCCGCCGTCGAGGATATGGCTGATGCAGGGCGGCTCGTTGTCGTGGGTGGATTTCACGGGGCAGACACCGTTCCTGCGCGCGGCGCTGTCAGGCGATGTGACCACGATGCGCCTGCTGCTCGAGAGCAAGGCGGACCCGAACATCGCCACCTTCGGCGGCACCACTCCACTGATGGCTGCTGCTGGAGTGAATTGGGTTTACTTCCAGACATTCGATGAAGGGCAGGGCCAACTGCTCGAGGCCGTAAAACTCTGCGTTACCCGGGGCCAGGACGTGAACGCGGCGAACTCGATGGGCATTCGCGCGATTCATGGCGCCGCCAATCGCGGCTCCGATGCGATCGTGAAGTATCTCGTGGAGCGGGGTGCGCGGCTCGACGCGAAGGACAATCAGGGACGTTCGCCTCATGCCTGGGCGGAAGGCGTTTTCCTGGCTACCCATGCAGCGGTGCCGAAGCCGGGCACCATGCATCTCATCGACGAGCTCTGCCGCACATCGGGCCAGCGTTGTTCGATGACAGTGGCCCGAGCGCCTTGAGCGCATGACGATAAACGAATCCATCTATTTTCTCGGGCGATTTCACGTGCTCGTTCTGCATCTGCCGGTCGGTGTGCTGATGCTGGCAGTGGGCATGGAAATCCTGGCGCGCTGGCCGCGTTTCTTTGTCGCCGGGCGCTCGCCGCTGGAGGCGGCAATGCCAATCATCTGGGGCGCTGGCGCCTTGAGTGCGGTGCTGACCGTCGCGCTGGGTTACATGCATGCGAGCGAACCGGGTTTCACCGGCGTTGGAGTGGATCACCACCGTTGGGCTGGCACTGCGCTTGCGTTCACGGCGGTGCTGGTCTGGGCGTGGCGTGCGGATGCGCCGACGAGCTTCGCAAAGGCATGGCCGGCCGGGATGCTCGCCATCACCGCGCTGCTGATCACCACTGGCCACTTCGGCGGCGTGTTGACGCATGGCCCTGACTATCTCACCGAGTTTGCACCGGGCTCCTTGCGCACTCACCGAGCCGTGGCTGGCGGGCCTTCGCGTCCAAAGGTGACCGACTTCGCAAAGGCCGATGTCTATCTCGATGTCGTCGCTCCACTGCTCGCTTCCCGCTGCAGTGCCTGCCACAACGATGACAAGCGGCGCGGCGGTCTTTCATTCGCTGACTATCCGTCGCTGCGCAAGGGCGGGGAGTCTGGTGAGGCGATCAAGCCCGGCGATCCTGCAGGCAGCGAGTTGTATCGCCGGATCACGCTGCCGAGCGGCGCAGACGACTACATGCCGAAGAATCACAAAAGCCCGCCGAGCCCTGCGGAGATCGAAGTGCTGCGCTGGTGGATTGCGATCGGAGCGCCTTCACAAGGCCTCGTTGGCACGCTCGAGCCACCGCAAGACGTTGCGAGGGATCTCAAGCAGGTCCTCGGCTCATGAATTTTAAAATCAGATGATTGTAGTGGGAATATCTTGAACTTTTCATCCGCTTCGCGAGCTGGTGCCCGCACCTGCCCGTTGCCGACGGTAGCCCTGTTCGGTTCGCGCCAGATCAATGCGCAGCCGCTGGACGGCTCGTATGCCGTGAAGGAAGGGTTCCTCGAGGTCGGCGTGCCGCTGCTGAACGAGGCGCCGTTTGCCGATCTGCTGGACCTGAATAGCGCGATACCGCGCACGCACTACAGCACGAGTGGCGGCGTGACGACCTGGAAGGTGGGCATCAACTACCAACCGGTCGCAGACCTGCGCGTGAGAGACACGCTGTCTCGTGAAATTCGCGCGCCGAAGATCAACGAGCTGTTCTCGGGTCAGAACCAGGGCATTTCTCCCTTGCAGAAATACGATGCCGGCATCCTGTATCGCTACGTTCATGGCGGCACGTACGACATCGCCGGCGTGCGGATGCGGTTCTGAGCGGTATGTGTGACATGCACTCCAAGGCAACATTGATCTTGAGGGCTGTGGGCGTTTCCGTCCCTGGAGTCGCCCGACGGCGTACGGCGTGTATGTTGGCTCTGGCGGGAGTGGCGTTTTGCGCGCAGGTGTTCGCCGCCGAGCGTTGCGAGCCTGCTTCGCTCATCGCCGCAGCGGAGCGCGCGCAGGGCGGTCCGATTCGTACCATGCAACTCAGCGGATCGGGATCGGACTTCGTGGTGGGCCAGGCGTGGCGACCGCGCGGCCCGTGGCCGCGATTCAACGTGGAACGCTATGAGCGGGTAGTTGATTTCGAAGGGTCGGCTTCCTCGCTCGTCACCGTGCGCAGCCAGGCTCTCGATCCTCCTCGCGGTGGAGCTCGTCAGCCGCTCGAACGCACCGAGCAGTTGACGGCGGTTGCTGCGGGATCGGTTCGCGCGCCGGCCATGCGGCGGGAGCTGGCACTGTTCCTGCCTGCAGGGTTCATCGCTGCGGCACGCCGCTCGCAGCAGGTGTCCGCGAACGCGCTCGGCCGCGGTTGCGCACTGACTGTGGCGTTGGAAGAGGGCGCGCCCATCACGGCTGAGATCAG
>JBDTUL010000403.1:0-5985 GCA_040007735.1 Gammaproteobacteria bacterium
TCGGGCGGAAATTTTCGTCGGTCCAGGTGGAAGAGACGAAGAAGCGGCTGCCTTCCGCGAAACCGGAGCGGCCGCTGCGGCAACCGCCACCGCCACATCCTCATGCAGCGTGCCCACCAACGCATCCGGCACCAGCTGCCCTTCAGGCGCAGCTTTCGCAATGGTGCGCGCCGCTGCCAGCAGCATCTCATCGCTGAACGAGGTCGCCTTCGCGCGCAGTGCGCCGGCAAACAACCCCGGGAAGGCGAGCACGTTATTGATGCTCTTCCCGTCCGCAGCCACTTTGGCCCCGGCCTCGAGCGCGACCGCCGGTTCGATCTCAGGATCCGGATTGGAAAGTGCCAGCACAATCTGCCCGCGCCGAACCAGCTGCGCCGGGATCAAACCTTTGGAGCCCGTGGTTGCGATAACCACATCCGCACGCCGAAGGGTCTCCTGCAGCGTGACGCCCTGCCCATGCAACTCCGCCAGGCGACCCGTGGCTTCCGGTCTCAAATCGGTGCCGATGAGCCGATCCACCCCGTGCGCACGTAACAGCCGCGCTATACCAAGCCCGGCCGCGCCGAGCCCGATGATTCCCACAGTGAGCTTGTCCAGCGAAACGCCGGTGATGCGCGTGGCGTTCAACAGAGCAGCGAGCGTAACAACGGCCGTGGCATGCTGATCGTCATGAAGCACCGGCATTGAAAGGCGCGCACGCAGCTTGTGCTCGATCTCGAAGCACCGGGGTGCCGCAATGTCTTCCAGCAGAATGGCGCCGAACGACGGCGCGATGGAGCGGACGACATCCACGAAGTGATCGATGGAACTGCTCTCGACGAGAATGGGAATGCCGCTCAACCCCACCAGCGAGGCAAACAGCGCAGCCTTCCCCTCGATGACCGGCAACCCCGCCCGCGCACCAATGTTGCCGAGCCCGAGAATCGCCGAGCCATCCGTGATGACCGCGACGGCGCGGCTGAGATAGGTGTATTCGAACACCTTCTCCGGATTCTTCTGAATGGCGAGGCACACGCGCGCCACGCCGGGCGTGTAGATATCCCGCAGGATCTGCTGGCTCGAGATAGGGATGCGCGAGTGCATCTCGATCTTGCCGCCGCGGTGCCGATCGAACACCCGGTCGGACCAGCCGACAAAGCGTGCCGAGGGGAGCGCGTTCAGGCGCTTCAGCAGGTCTTCCTGCCTGCCCTCTTCGATCTCGATGGTGATTTCCCAGAGCGTGCGGCCCTGGTCCCGATGCAGCGTGGTGACGTGCTCGAGCACGAGGCCGGCCTCGGCAATGACGTTGAGCACGCTCGCGAGACTGCCGGGCACCTGCGGCGTCTCCACTTGGAGAATCTCTGGAATCTTCATGGGTCGAGGCAGTTTACTATGCCTGCCCGGAGTTTTGCGTGACCGATGAAGGTGGTGGGGAATGGGACTCATGCGAATCAGAAAGATTTGGACGGGAATCGCGCCAGCCGCATTGCTGGCAAGCCTTGCAACCATGGCGCACGCCGGGTCTCCGGCCTGCGACAGAGCCTGCCTCGAAGCGTATGTAGACCGCTACCTCGACGCCGCGCTCGCGCACGATCCCAAAACGCTTCCGTTCACGCGGGATGTGAAGTTCACCGAAAACGGTCAGAAACTCGAGCTGGGTGACGGGTTGTGGCGAACGCTAACGGCCAAAGGCACCTACCGCATGTTCGTCACCGATGTCGAAGCGGGCAGCGTCGCCTTTCTCGGCAGCATCAAGGAAGCGGATACGCCTGCGATGCTGGCCCTGCGCCTGCGCGTGAAGCAGGGCAAGATCTCCGAAGTCGAGACGCTGGTTCAGCGCAACGACAAGTCCGCCGAAGGCTTCGACAAGATCGGCTACACCTGGCGGGAGACCATTCCGCAGAACGAGCGCATGACCCGCGCAGACCTCGTGTACCTGGCCAACCAGTACTTCTCAGGCATGCAGAAGAATGACGGCAAGGGCACCTACCCGTTCAGCGATGACTGCAATCGAATCGAGAACGGCCAGAACAGCACCAACGCCCCCACGCCGGCGGGCCAGACCCGGCCTGACCCGAAAACGGCCAGCACCTATTCCGGGCAATGGGGCTGCCGGGAGCAGTTCGAGTCCGGCCTCCTCCACTTCGTCACGCGCATTCGCGACCGCCGCTACGTGGCGGTGGACCCGGAGCGCGGGCTGGTGTTTACCTTCAACTTCTTCGACCACTCGGCGGGCGACACCCGCACCTTCCAGACCCCGGACGGCCGCACCGTCACGGCGGGCCCCAAACAGCCCTGGACGTGGGAAATCGCCGAGGCGTTTCGGCTCGAGGGCGGCAAAGTCCACCAGATCACGGCCATCATGGAGCGCGTACCCTACGGAATGGGGTCGGGCTGGAGCAGCTGGGCGGATGCCATGTCGAGCGAAGGGCGGGACTCGACCCACTAGCGCCGCCCGCGGCGGCCCCCTCGCAGGCACCCCACGAGGGGCCCGGGACGGGGTTGGGCGGCCTCTGCGACTTCTGTCGGGGTAAGGGGTTCTGTGCTTAAACGATGACACGCAAGTGCAAACCCAAACCCCGAGGCTGAACCTCCCGGCCGAGTTCACAGCGTTCATGCACGCCTACCAAGACATGGTCTTCTCCACGGCTGCCCGCTTGACGGGGAACGATGCCCAGGCCGAAGACCTTGCCCAGGAGACTTTTCTGAAGGCCTACGAGAGTTTCGACACCTTACGCGACAGCCCCGCCGTTGGCGGCTGGCTGAAGACCGTGGTGACGAACCTCACGCTCAATCACCTGTCCCGATACCGGAACCGCTGGCGCATGTTCTCCGACCTGCGCAAGGCCGGCGATTCGGACGACGAGGCCGACTTCAATTTCGTCGACGTGCTGATGGGCGGCACCGCGCCCGACCAGCAATTCGCGGGCATCGACACGGAAGAGCGACGCCGGCTGGTCGAGAAGTCCCTGCAGCGCCTGCCAGAGCACCAGCGCGTGCCGCTGGTGCTCTATCATTTCGAAGACATGCCGTATCAGGACATTGCCCGCCAACTGCGAGTGTCATTGCCCAAGGTGAAGACCGACATCATGCGGGCGCGTCTTGCGCTCGTGAAAATTCTCGCCGCCGCCGGCTTTGCGCGCGAAAGCGTGGAGCCCTGAACCTATGACCGAGCGTCGCCCCGACACGCCCCTGCCCCCTGCCGCTCATGAGCAGGCGGAACGCCTCGTCGCCGAGGTGTTGAGCCAGCAGCCGCTGCGCCCGGCACCGCGCACGTTGGAATCCCGCGTGCTGCGGGAAATAGAACGGCGCGCAGCCCTGCCCTGGTGGCGCAACAGCTTCATGCATTGGCCGCTCATTGCGCAGTTCTTCTTCCTGCTGACCTCGGTGGGTGCGGTGAAACTCGTACTCAGCGCTGCCGGCTGGGCGTTGACTGATCTGCGATTCGCCTCCGCGGTGGCCGCCGTCACAGCGCCCCTCTCATGGGTCGGCAGAACAGCACACTTCTTCGCGACGCTGGCTGACATGGGCTCGGTCGTCCTGGCCGCCGTGCCCCCTCACTATCTCTACGTGGGGCTGTTCGTCGCCGCCACTTTGTACGTGGCGCTGTTCGTGCTGGGCGCCACCGCATATCGCACGCTCTACCTGAACAAATGAACATTCCAAACGGCAAATGGCTTCTGACGCTGGCGATCGCAGGTCTCTGCGCATTCGCCGGCGCGGCACAAGCGCAGAACACTGAGCCTGCAGCGCCACCTCCTCCGTCACCGCCGGCGGTAGTCGAAGCGCCCACTGCGGATGCACAGGCTGCGGCTCCAGCAGCGGAAGCAAAAGATGCCGAGGCACCTGCCGCCGCCGAGGAATCTTCCGGCCGCCGCCGCCGTCACCCTCATTTTCATCACAGCGACAACGACATCGTCAGCATCGGCGGCAACTCCAGACTAGAGAAGGGAGGACACGCGGACTCAGTGGTCTCGGTGTTCGGATCTTCAACGGTTGAAGGCGAAGTTTCGGATGCGGTGGTCTCCGTGCTCGGCGACACGCGCGTCGAGGGGCCGGTTGGCGATGCCGCTGTCGCGGTGCTGGGCGACAACTACGTCAACAGTCGCGTCTCGGGCGATGTGGTGGCCGTGCTCGGCAACGTCGAGCTGGGGCCTGAAGCGGTGGTCAACGGCAATGTCGTCGCGGTCGGGGGCAAGGTTCTGCGCGACCCTGCGGCAATAGTGCACGGCGGCGTGAAGAACATTTTCGGCGTGACGTTCGGCAGCTTCCGGTGGCTGCGGCCCTGGGTTGAGCATTGCCTTCTCTATGGTCGTCCGCTCGCCTTGGCTCACGGCATCGGCTGGGCGTGGAGCATTGCGCTGGGTTTCCTTGCGCTGTACGTGCTCATCGCCTTCATGTTCAAGGACACGGTGGATCGTTGCGTACGCACGCTCGAAGCCCAACCCGGGCAGACGTTCGTCGCGGCGCTGCTGGGCATGTTGCTCACACCGGTGCTGTTCGCGCTGTTGTGTATAACCGTCATCGGCATTGCGTTCATACCCATCGTCGGGCTGGGCATGTTCCTGGCGGGCGCGTTCGGCAAGGTCGTGGTGCTCGCGTGGCTCGGCCGGGCCTGTACGAAGACCTTAAACAAGGGCGAATACGTCGAGGCCGGGGGCGCCGTGCTGATTGGCGGAACGGTCGTGCTCGCACTCTATCTGGTGCCGGTGCTCGGGTTCATCGTCTACAAGCTGCTGGGGATCATGGGCTTCGGTGTGGCGGTGTATGCGCTGATTCTCTTCGTGAGAGAACGGCGAAATGGAGCGACACCCGCGCCAGAGTTCGCTGCCAGTGGCGCGGGGGCCGCAGGCGTGGCGGGTACGACCAGTGGTTCAGCAGCGTTTTCCGGCGCCCAGGCATCCGGCGCACCAGGCTCGACGAGCACGTCCGGTACGTCGAGCACGTCCGGTACGTCGAGCGCATCCGGTACGTCGAGCACGTCAGACACATCCAGCACGCCGGGCGCAGGAGTCGGGGCGGGGGGCGCGGACAACCCAGCCTTCTCTCAGGCCTCTGCCGCTGAAGCAACGGGCGTACATGCCGCTGCGCTGCCCCGAGCAGACTTCACAGTGCGCATGGCTGCACTGTTGATCGACGTGATACTGGTCTCCGTGCTGCTGGGCGTACTGGACCACTCGCGCCACGCCGAGTTGCTTGTGCTTGCGGCGTACGGTGCGGTGATGTGGAAGCTCAAGAGCACCACCATCGGCGGCATTGTGTTCGGCCTCAAGGTGGTGCGCGTGGACGGGCGGCCGCTCGACTGGCCAACCGCCGTGGTGCGTGCACTGAGCTGCTTCCTGTCGCTGATTGTAGTCGGTCTCGGTTTCATCATGATTGCGTTCGACCCCGGCAAGCAGGGCTGGCACGATAAAATCGCGGGCACGGCGGTCGTGCGCGTGCCGAAAGGTGTCTCTCTTTTGTAGGGGTGAAAGCGTCGCGGCGAGAAGGTAACCTCGCCTGCCCAGTTGGCACGGACGCGTTCATGCCTCGAGCTCTCGTTGCTTTGTGTCTCACCCTGCTCGCAGGGCCGTTGCTTGCCGCTGAACAGATCGACATAGGGCTCAGCAGCAGTGGCGCCCGTATTCAGGGCGTCTCCATCCCCGGGACCTCGCCCAACAGTCCCACAGTGTTGCTGATTGGCGGCATCAGAGGGAACGACGCGAGCGTCGCCAGCGTTCGCGATCAGATTCAGCAATTCGATTCACTCAGGCCGCAGCAACGAGGCTTTCGTCTGCTGGCCATTCCGCTTGCGAACCCGGACGGCACCACGCTGAAGTTTCCGCCGAGCGGCGTTGCGTATCGCGAAAATGCGACAGCGAATGTGCTCTGGCGCTGGATCGGCATTCACGCGCCCGACCTCGTGCTCGTCGCGGGCAATGAAGACTTCGAGTTGGCGCAGGCCTTGTCGCAGGAAATCGTTGCAGAGGTCGGCCACATTCCGGCCCGCCGTGTGCCAGCCAAAGC
>JBDTUL010000404.1:0-5974 GCA_040007735.1 Gammaproteobacteria bacterium
AACAAGCTGACATCGAAGATCGCGGACGATGTTCTCGGTGACGTGGCCGTGGAGACTCGATTCCTTGGCCGAATGGCGATCGGCGAGTGGAGCCTGCCTGCGCGGATCGTGCAGAAGACCGGCGAGCATCCTGTGCTCGATCTTCGAATCACCCGAGCCACGGTGGGTGAGCCGGCGGTCATTGCCGCAGACGTCACTCCGCCGCTGGCCGACTGGATGGCGCCACCCCGCATGCCCTCCGAACAATTGGGTGAGGGCGCGTTCGTCATGCCCGCCCGTTACTCCGCGCTGGCGGTGGATCTCGGCGAGTACATCGTGCTGATCGAATCCCCGCAGAGCGAGGCCCGCGCCAAGGAAGTCATCGCCGAAGCGCACCGACTGATCCCCGGCAAGCCGATTCGGTATGTCGTGAATACGCATGCGCACTTCGATCACTCCGCCGGCCTGCGCGCCGCCGTGGCCGAAGGCGCCACCATCGTCACTCACAGGAGCAATGTCCCTTTCCTGCGGGATGTTCTCAACCGCCCGCGCACGCTGCGACCCGATGCGCTTTCCCGCGCGCCACGGCAGATCGAGTTCCTGCCGGTCAACGAGCGGCTGTCGCTGAAAGGCGGTGGCCGCGAGATCCAGCTCTATCACCTGAAAGGCATGGATCACGTCGCCGGCATGCTAGTCGTCTACCTGCCGCAGTCGAAAGTGCTGGTGGAGGCCGACGCCTTTACGCCGCCAGCGAAGCGGCGCGATGCCACGCCGGCCGCAATTAATCCCTACACCGTACAACTTCTCGATAACCTTGAGCGCCTCGGGCTGGATGTCGAGCGCCTGATCTCGATTCATTATGCAGCCGACGGCCGTCGCGTGGGCATGGATGAGCTTCGGCTCGCCGCGGGCCGTGTCGTTGCGCCATTGGGAGATAGCCATGCTGAACGTCGACCGTAGATCATTCTTCAACTTCCTCGGCGGCTCCGCGGCCGTGGCGGCGTTGAGCGCGGAGGCGAGGGCGGATGCGCTCGAAAGCTATCTGAACTCGACCCTCGTCGAAGCCGGCTCCGTTGGCGGCGGCGCTCCGCGTCCACCCACCGTGGCCGAGCTCGACGCACAGATTCCCACGCGCGCTTATCGACGGGGCGCGGGCAAACTCTTCGCGAGCGAAAAGGGCAACGTGCCCGCACTGGCGCCGCTGCCCCAGAAGCCGACGCTCGAAGATTTCATCCGGTTGCGTTTCCAGGGCACTTCGGACCACTGCCTGCAGAGCGCGCATCTTGCCCGTTCGAAGAACGCTAGTGAGGAGATGGTGCTCGCCTGCCTGATTCACGACCTGTCGCTCAACCTCATGCGCACGGAGCATGGCTTCTGGGGCGCGCAGATGTTCGAGCCCTACGTGTCCGAGCAAGTCACCTTTGCCGTGCGTCATCACGCAACACTGCGGTTCTATCCAGACAAGGAGGCCGGTTACGAATACCCCGAGCTGTATCGAACCATGTTCGGGTCCGACTACGTGCCGCCGGCTCACCAGCAGGCCGAGTATGAGTGGGTCAAGAAGCATCGTTGGTACGGCCTTGCGCGCCTCGTCACAGTGAATGATCTCTACGCGTTCCAGCCGAACATGAAGGTTTCGCTGGACGAGTTCCACGACGTCATCGGCCGGCATTTCAAGCAGCCGAAGGAAGGTCTTGGCTTCGACGGCAGCCCCGTCGCGCACCTCTGGCGTTCGGCAGGCAACCCGGACAGCCCGCTTTAGTGGGTTCGACGATGCGGGATGACGCCGAGTCGGAGATTCAGCGTTCCACGCTGAGGAAGATACGCAACCGCTGCGTCGTGCCTCTTCTGTTCGCGTTCATCATCTCGTACCTCGACCGGGTGAACGTCGGGTTCGCGGCCATCACGGCGAACGCGGATCTCGGCATGACCGCCACCCAGTACGGCTGGGGCGCGGGCCTGCTGTTCCTGGGTTATTCATTCTTCGAGCTGCCGAGCAACCTTGCGCTCGAACGCTTCGGCGCCCGCTGGTGGCTGGCGCGCATCATGGTCACGTGGGGGCTGATCGGCTGCGCCATGGCGATGGTCACCACTCCGCTTTCTTTTTATGTGCTGCGATTCCTGCTGGGAGTCGCAGAAGCGGGGCTCTTCCCAGGCGTCATCCTGTATCTCACTTACTGGCTGCCCAGGCACCTGCGCGCTCGATATCTGGGCCTTTTCGCGCTCGGTATTCCGCTTTCCAGCGTGATCGGCGCGCCGATTTCCGGCGTCATCATGGCCACCACCGACGGCCTGATGGGCCTTGCGAGCTGGCAATGGCTCTACATTCTGGAAGCGGTTCCCGCCGTGCTCGTCGGCCTGTGGGTGCTGGCGGCGCTCGCAGACCGGCCGGCGAAGGCCCGCTGGCTCACGGCCGCCGAGCGCGCATGGCTCGACGCGCAGCTCGAGAGCGAACCGCCGGGCGCGCCGGCAGCAAAGCATCGGTTCACGTGGAAGCTGTTGGCGGACGCAAGAGTGCTCACGCTGGCCGCGGTGTTCTTCCTGACGGCCGTTCCCAGTTATGGCCTGAGCCTTTGGCTGCCTCAGGTCGTGAAGAGCTTCGGCGTCAGTCACATCGTTACGGGGTTGCTCTCGGCCTTGCCGTTTGTCTTCGGCAGCATTGCGATGGTGTATTGGGGCCATCGCTCCGATGCGCGGCGGGAGAGGGTGTGGCACACCATCATGCCTGCCGCTGTCGCCGGCATCGCATTGATCGGCGGAGCGCTCCTCACATCGGGTTTGTTGCAGCTCCTTGCGGTCTGCGTGGCAGCGGCCGGCATCTACGCCGTGAAAGGGCCTTTTCTCACGATCGTCAGCGAGTCTTTCGCCGACGGTCGCGCGGCTGCGGGCATCGCGCTCGTGACCAGCCTGGGCAACCTGAGTGGTTTTGTGGCGCCCTACATGGTCGGGGTCATCATCGAGGCGACCGGCAGCCACAGGCCGGGCCTGGCGGCGCTCGGGGTGCAATCCTTGATCGGCGCGCTGGTGCTGTTCCTGTGGCAGCCCCTGCGAAAGAAAGATGCGGGGCGCCTGCACCCGGTGAGGCCGGCGTAGCGATTCCCGCGAGTACTGGAAGCGCGAAGGCGCTCCGCGCGAGATTTCTTGAAACCGGTACACGTACACAGCGCCCGCTCGTGGGTACTATCGGCGGCATGAACACACCTGCCACCCGCTCGGCTGCGCTGACCCTGCTCGTACTGACATCCCTGATGGGTGCTGGGTGTGCGACGACAGGCGGCGCCAATGATGAAGCTGAGCCCACGCTGATCGATGCAGAGCGGGCCCCTGCGGCCGAGGCAGCGTCGATCGAGGAGGCGGCTTCCAGCGCGGACGCGGGCTCGAAGCAGGAAGAAGGCGAGGTTCCCCTTGCCGTTGCCGAGTCGGAGCAGCCCGATGAGGTTCCCAACGAGGTCGTCGTCCAGGGCCGCAACCGTGACCGTCATGAGACGATCCACGATCTCGTCGGTGAAGCGCAGGCGCTTCTGCGTGACGTGGACCTCCAATACGTCTTCACCGGAAAAGGGAAGAATCAGGTGCTCCGCGGGCGCCCCGTCGCCTTTGCGCTGTGGAGCGAAGCGAAGCAGGCGTGGACCGTCGCCCACATCGAGCTCCCGCGTCCGCCGATCAAGTGGAAACCGGGCAGGAAGCCCTTGCCTTTTCGCACCCTCACCCTGGGTATCGAGGCGCGGCACGTGAAGGGCACCGGTGCCGAGCGGCTGATGTTCGCCTTCGCTCAGGATGGGGATCCCCTGAAGGTCTACGGACGCAAGTTCCCCGTGTTCGACAACAAGCTTCTCAAGCGCAGGCAGTGGGTCGCCGTCGCCCGGACCGCGAAGCCGATCGTCTATCTACCCTTCACCGAAGACACCTTCGACCCGGGTTTCGTTAGCGGCGGGAAGGAGTTCCTGGTCGCCACGGCGCGCAAGGCGATCGAGGAGTTGCGTCTCGCGCAGGTGCCGAGTGCGGCCTTTCCCGGAGAGCTGCTCGCCGATGCCATCCCCCCTCAGGTGATCACGACACTTGCGGTCATCGAGCAGACCGATGACCGCGACTACGTGGAGAAGCAGGCGGTTGCCTTCGACGAGGTACTGAGCCAGTACGGGCTGAAGCAGGAAGAGGCGTATCGGTACAGCGTTTCGAGCGCCAAAGCGTTAGGGCCGATGCAATTCACCAACCGCAGGGGAAATGGGACCTACGCGCTCGTGGTCAGGCGCTGCCCCCGTGCAAGGCTCGACCCGAGCTTCGAGAGCGGGGCGACGAATCTGCTGAACGCGATGAAAGCGGCGATCTGCCTGCTGGATCTGGAGCTCGCGGCGATGCGGGCGGATATTCGTGTGGCGTATCGCGCAAACCCGGAAGTGCTGGGCATTTTCCCGGTCGCCGCGTACAACGGCGGACCCCGAAACGTCACGAAGCTCTACCGCGTCCTGACCAAAATGAACGTCGAGCTCGACGAACTGAGCCGACCGGGAGTGCAGCTCGCAGGAGCTGCAGTGACCTGTCCGTGTGTCTGGAAGGCGGAGGGCACGGAGGTACGTCCGGTGTCGATTCCGAGATACAACAACGAGAACCGCTGGTACATCGAAAAGTACCAGAGCATCGTGAGCCTGTTCGAGCCCTCAGCCGGGCGTTCGGGAATGACGGGCGGGACGTCGGCGCGCTGACGGCGCGGGACCTGCACACCAGCTCCCGCAAGATCGCCCGCACGCACGGTGCCGAGGTCTTAGCCTTGGGGGTGGGGATAGCCTGTGTAAGGCTTTGCTTTGGAAGGGAATGGTGGGCGGAAGGCTACCGAACAGGGCGCGAAGAGCACGGTTTCTAAAGAGTTTTCTTCAGCCCTCGACAGCTCCGATACCCCCAACCGTACCCCCGTCGTTTTGAGCTGCCAAAAGAGCGCCGCCCGCCCGCGCGATAACGCGGACGGACGGCTAACCACAGCACAGCCTATTACGAGGCCATACCATGGGTTCTTCTAAGCGAGTTGATTCTAACCTTGGGAAATCGCGCGGACGGACAGTCCGTCGCGCTCATTCTCACCGACCGCGAGGACGAGCGAGTAACGCTCCGCCGCCCAAACCTGACATTGATGAGATCATGGGGCGCTTGTCGGACGCGATCTCCGTAGTCGCAACGGCCGCGAATGCGCTGCTGGGCGCGCAGGAGCGGGAGGGCAGCACCGCAGGCGCCGAAGTCGGGGACGAGATCACGACCCTGCTTCACGGCGTTCGCTGCATCAGGCGCGCGTACGACGCACTCGACGTTGCGGTGCGGGAGGTACGGCAATGAACGACAACAGCCAACCTGAGATCACTGTGCTCACGGACCAATGGCGGGCACGCGCGAAAGAGCTGATGGGGAACGCTCACGAGACGCTGCTGCCGGCGGAGATTGTGCGGCTGACGGCAATGGCATCAACGCTCGAATGGGCGGCCAGTGACTTGTCCTGGTTCGCGAAGTGCCCGCAGATGGTGAGCGTACTTGTGGCGGCCGATGTCGAGGCAGCGAGTGACACAGGCGGGTAGCCATATCCGCGCTATGCGAGGGCCGCCCCGGGGCGGCCCTCGGTTTGGGCTTCGGCAAGTTCATACTTTCATAACGTTTGACGTTAATAACGCTACGCTTTAATATACCGCCGTGATCCGATCCTTCAAGAACAAGGACACTGAGGCCATATTCCGAGGTGAGTTCGTGAAGGGCATGGCGGGCCAGATACAGCAGCGGGCACGCGAGAAACTGAAGTACCTCGACGCCGCCGGCGACTTGCGTGACTTGATGATTCCGCCTTCCAACCGCCTCGAAGCGCTGAAGGGCGACCTCAAAGGCCTGTACAGCATTCGGATCAATCAGCAATGGCTCATCTGCTTCAGATGGGGCAATGGCGACGCGTCAGATGTGGAGATAACGGATTACCACTGACGGGAATGCCCGTGAGTTCCGAACGGAGAGCATTACGATG
>JBDTUL010000405.1:0-5961 GCA_040007735.1 Gammaproteobacteria bacterium
CGTAGTAGTCCCCCTTTGCACCCCAGGCATCCTGTTAATCTCCCCCCGCAGCAGCTCATCGAGCTCAGCAATCCCAGCCACCAGCACATGAAGCAAATAATCCGCCTGCCCAGCCGTGGTGTAGCACTCCAAAATCGACCCATGCCGTAACACGGCTGCTTCGAAATCGGCCTGGCGCGCGGCCGTGATGGTCACCTGCACGAATGCATGCAGCTGCAGCCAGAGGGCAGCGGGGTCGATCTCGGCCCGGTAGGCCGTGATCACCTTGTTTCGCTCGAGCGCGTTCACGCGCGTCCAGCTTGGGGTTTTGGAGAGCCCCACTTCCTGTCCGAGGCTGTTAAACGAGAGCCGGCCATCCTTCTCGAGCAGGCGGAGAATGGCCTCGTCGACCCGGTCTACCATGGAACGAATACCTTGCTTGGTGCAATTCGACAGAACTAGCGTTTTTCATGGCACTTGACAAGCGAACGATCGAATCCCGGCTTGTTCGGCGGGGAACGGTGCCATGGAGGCGCGGGGGCGCCGTTCCCCGGCCGGCGGAATTCACCCTCGGTACCTCCATTTCGGGTCCCCTTCACGGCGACTTCGGCGGGTACACTGCCCGAACCGCTTCAAAGCCCGCGTTTTCATCATGATCCTATCCAACGACCCCACGAGCACGGCCGACCTCCAGAAACTCGACCGGGCGACGCTGCTGCATCCGTTCACCCCGCTGCGTGAATTCGCAGCCGGTGAGGGCGCCGAGCCGCACATCATCACGGGGGGCGAGGGCATTCGCATTCGCGACCGGGACGGTCGCGAGCTCATCGACGCGTTTGCCGGCATCTACTGCAATCACGTGGGCTACGGCCGCCGGGAAATCGCGGACGCCATGCACGAGCAGGCGCTGAAACTCGGCTACTACCATTCGTTCCGCGGCCACTCGAACGAGCCGGCAATTCGCCTCGGGGCGCGCCTGCTGGCCATGGCACCCGGCGGCATGCAGCGCATCCAGTTCGGGCTTTCGGGGTCGGACGCCAACGAAACCCAGCTCAAGATCGTCTGGTACTACAACAACGTGCTCGGGCGGCCGGGCAAGAAGAAAATCATTTCACGGTGGCGCGGGTATCACGGCAGCACCGTCATGGCCGGCAGCCTCACGGGGCTCGATAACCATCACCGCGCGTTCGATCTGCCCCAAGGGCCGATCCTGCACACGATTACGCCGCACTACTACTGGCACGCGCAGCCGGGTGTGGATGAGCGCGAGTTCTCGCGCAGCTGCGCCGCCAAGCTCGAAGGGCTCATCCGGACCGAAGGTCCGGACACCATTGCCGCGTTCATCGGCGAGCCGGTGCTGGGCACGGGCGGTATCATTCCGCCGCCGGAAGGCTACTGGGAAGAGATCCAAAAAGTGCTTCGGCGCTACGACATCCTGCTCATCGTGGACGAAGTGGTGTGCGGGTTCGGGCGGCTCGGCAGCTCGTTCGGCTCGCACCTGTATGGCATCGAGCCTGATCTCGTCACGCTGGGTAAGGGCGTCACCAGCGGGTATCAGGCTTTGTCGGGTGCGCTGGTTGGCGAGAAAGTCTGGAAAGTGTTGCAGCAGGGGAGCGAGGCGTTCGGGCCCTTTGCGCATGGGTATACATTCTCGGCGCATCCGGTGTGTGCGGCCGCCGCCATGGCCAATCTGGACATCATCGAGCGCGAGAAGCTGGCGGAGAACGCGGTGACGGTTGGGGCGTATCTGCTCGAGCGGCTCAAGAGCACCTTCGAGGGGCGGCCCTATGTAGCCGAGGTTCGCGGCGTGGGGTTGCTCGCTGCCATCGAGTTTGCTCAGGACCCGGCGAAGAAAGAGCGGTTCGATGCGGACCGGGAAGTGGGGCAACACCTTTCTGCTGCTTGCTTCGAGGAAGGCGTGGTTGTTCGGTCGATGCCGCATGGGGATATTTTGGGGTTTGCGCCGCCTTTGGTGATTACGAAGTCTGAGGTTGATGATGTGGTGGCGCGGGTTGCACGGGCTGTGGAGAAGGTGACTCCGAAGCTTTGACGTTTTAGACGGCTACGAGCCTCCCGCTCCCAGCCGCCCGGCGATTGAGGGCTCTTAACCTGCGCTACTGCAACCGTTCAGCCGCCACGTTACCCGCCTCCACATTCCAGCCCCGCAGCCTCGCATGCGGGGTCCCGGAAAAGGCCGAGGGAACTCGAATTTCCACCTGCCGCGATTCGCCCGCCAAAACCGACACATAATTATCACTATAGTAGGCAGGCAAGATGCGCTCACCCTTCTCGTCAACGAGTGTGAGCTTGCCCGCCAGCGCTGGAGCGGCACTGCCATTCGTCAGCTCCACAGTCACCACGCGCTCATTGAGCTCGTTCTTCACGTGAGCCCGCATCCCAAGGGACACACGCGGCAACATTCCCAGTCGTCGGTGGCTCGCCTCATTCTCCCCCTGCCAGTACGTGTTTTCGGAAACCACGCGGCCTTTGGCATCCGTCAGCGTGAGGGCCACAATCACCATCTGCTCTTTCCTCAACGACTCCCCCAGCGCAAGCGACGCCAACGCCGTCACCGCGTTGGGCGCGGCGTCCACAGTGTCAGTCCGCTGCGCAAGCACTCGGCTATCAAGCGAAAGAACCCGACTCCGCAGTCTTAGCCCCGCGCGACGCTCACGCGTAGTGTTAACAACGGCAAGCCGAAAGTCGGGCAGGTCCATCTGCACATGAACCGGCTCACAAGCTTTCTTCACGCCGTAGTAGGCAGCGTGCGTATCGTAGTCAGAGCTATAAATCTGCCACGCATTGCTCGGCCAGGCCGAATGCGTCATCCATAACAAGCGTCCGCTGTTCTTGGTCCACAGCTGCGCATTGAAACCTTCAAACAGCGCGCGGTAGGTCACGAAGTTCATCATCTGAGCCTTACGCTCGAAGTCTTCCAGGCTCGTGGCTTCGCCGAACTGCGTGGCGAGCGACTTCATGAAGGTAGCCACGTCGCCATTCCCACCAAAATGCCAGTCGTGGTAGGCAATCGTGTCGCTCAACGGCCAGCGCTCGCCGGCGGGGACTGATGCCTCGATCGACTCGAGCGTGGAGAGCGACGGCGTGCCCACTTCAACCGAAAACCCCTGTGCAAGCCCGGTGAAGTACTGCTCAGGCTGGCGATAGTTGTACGGGCCACTTCCTTGCAGGTTCACGCTGTTCGAGCTCCCGGTGTAGTACCGGGTGCCATCCAGTTCGGCGACGAGATTCGCCAGCCCTTCATTGATTATCGGCTGCGGCACCCCTTCGTTGCGCCCGAACCAGACGGCAATCGAAGGGTGATTGCGATAGCGCGCGATGACATCGCGGGCATTGGCAAGGAACAGCGCAGGGTCTTGCGGTTCCACCTGGAAGTCCTGCGTAGACGCCCAGAAGTCGTTCAGGATAAGCAGTCCGTATTCGTCGGCCAGGTCATAGAACACGTCCTCGGTGTTCTGCCCGACCCAGTTGCGAATGATGTTGAGGTTGGCGGCCTGATGCAGCCGGAAAAACGGCTCCAGATGCTCACGGGATATTCTCTTGCGGGAATCATCCGTGCCCCAGTTACCGCCGCGCGCGGCGATGGGAACGCCGTTGACACGAATTACCAGGTAGGGCGCGAGGGAGTCGCTTCCGACAGCGCGTACAGCGGTTGAGGTTTCGCCCGCCGGTGTCAACGATTCAGCCCAGCCATTCGGTGTTTTCTTGATGGCCTCGTGCCGGACGTCGACAAGTTGTTCACCGCGTGCCGACCCTGCGGTGGGGTCGACTTCAACCCTGCGCAGGCGACCTTCCTGATCGAACAACGAGAGTTCGTACGTGATGTGCCGGATCCCGAAGCGGAGTTGCGTGCTGTCTGAGACGGTGGCGTCACTCCCACCGCGCACAGAGATCGTCAGCGTGTAGAGGTTGGGTGCGCCATAGCCGTTGGGCCACCAGAGCCTCGGCTTCTTCACACGCAACTGTGGAAACTCGCGCACGTCAAACGTGACGTCGGATTTTCCGGGAGCCAGCGTCAAGGCCTTCTCAACATGCACGCCTTCAAAGCTCGCGGCAATGCGCGCGTCCGTGGGCGCGGTGTTCCCGTTCTCTACCGGCACTGAGAGAGAGACGTCCGCGTACTCTACGGCAGTTGCCGCGCCGCCTGTCTCGAGAGGCAGCGGAAGCGTCGTGACGACATGTGCGTCGAGCAGGCGCAACGTGCCGGAGGCTTTCAGCTCTACCGCCTGCCACAACCCGGAATTGCGATCGCGGATGCCTGGAATCCAGTCCCAGCCTTCGCTGGCAAAGAACGTCGGGCCGTCCAGCGCCTGCGCTCCGCCATTCTCACCCGGCCCTGCAGCGATGGATTCTTCGTGCGGGATGCCGGGATGCGGAGGGGGGGAGATGCGCACCGCGATGACATTGAGTTCATCCGGGCTAAGTATTCCGGTGACGTTGAAAGTGCCGCGAATGAAGGCGCCCTTGATGTCCCCCAGCCGCCGGCCATTCGCCCACACTTCGGCAGCGTAGTTGATGCCTTTGAATGTCAGCGTCAACTGCCGGCCGGCAAGAGCCATGGGCAGGCTGAACTGCGTGCGATACCAATAATCCTGGCGTGCCAGGCTTTCGGGAATGGCCAGGTTGTTAAGGCCGTAGTCCGGGTCGGGGTAGACGCCGCGGTCGATCAGCGTCGTCAGTACGGTGCCAGGTACAGTGGCGCCGTACCAGAGTGCATCCACGAAGCCCGCCCGTGAGATTTCAGCACCGCTGGCGGTTACCTTGGGTGATTCGCTCAGGCGCCATGCGTTGAGAGTCCACACGTCGGGGTCGGCGGCGCGCTCCAGAGCTGGCCTCCGGCGCCGTCTTGCTCCGAGGCAGCGTCCACGGATCCTGCGGTTCCTGCAGCCCGCGCCAATTCTTCACCTGCCACGGCCAGCCCGCACCAACGGTGTTGAACACAACCAGATCGAAGTCGGGAGGGCGCGCGGCAAGCTTGCGAATTGCCTCCGCGCTCAACGCCTGATCGTGCAGTTGAAACGAGGCCAGTGAGCCGCCGAAGTGAGACCTCGATACCGCATTGGCACTCTCAGCCGCGTGGCGATTGAGGGCTCTCGAGCTGCCGAAATACGGCGCAAGAGTCAGCAGCGGAGCAGCCACCTCAGTTTTGAGTGGCCGCGCGCTGACTTCCCGCCCATCGAAATAGTCCCGCTGAGTGCCTCCATCGTAAGTTGCCGCAACAGCGTGCCAGGTCTTCGGCACAACAGACACCAAATCCTGAAGCACCAGACATCTACAAGGCCCGTCCGCCGCGCGGCCACCGATGGCAGCTATAACCACTGCACCACTCGGCTTGCGATTGAGGTAAACCCAGCCGGTCATCGTCCATGGCGCGCCTGGCGCCAACAAGTGCGCGCCGGCGCTGAGCGGCCGCGCAAGCTCCACCCCGCCCTCGAGAAAAGTGCTGTTGTAAGAGCCAAAGTTTACGCGGGAATCGTCGCTGCCGGCTGCCTGAGCCGCGCACGTATACGCGGTCGCAGTCATCCACAGGCTCGCAAGCACCGCGCAAACCCGTCCCCTCACTGCGCGCACGACGCCTTCCTATCCCACTCCACTCCCAGCCCGACCCCACTCACTGCCAGATCCATCGCCCCCGCCGTGCGGAGCGCGAACCCCGTGCTGATACGACTCATATCCGCACCAGCCTTGCCAAAACACTTCAGCGGCACAGCGAGCCGCTTCCACGCAGCGGCGGGCAGCGCCCTGAGATCCGAATCGATGCGCACTTCACCCAGGCACTGCGGCCCACACGCCATGCCAAGTGCCACCGGCTGCTTCGGCGCCTGATCCACCCGCACGTTCAGCACCAGAAACACATCTCCATTCGTCTCGCGCGTGAAATCGAACGTCTCACGGCTGTCGAACTGGACTCCCGCCAACCCTTTGCCCAGCCATTGGAGCCGCAGCGAATCTTCCTGCGCATTC
>JBDTUL010000406.1:0-5950 GCA_040007735.1 Gammaproteobacteria bacterium
AGGCTTGTCTTCTATCCGTTCCGCGACAAGCGCCGGCTGCACGGCGCCCGCCAACGGCAGGCATACCGTGAAGGCCGCTCCGAGGCTCTGGCCCTCGCTTGACGCGATTATGCGACCTCCGTGCAACTCGACTATGCGATGAATCACCGCCAAGCCAAGCCAGATGCCACCAGTGCGTGCGGCATCGTCCCTCGCGTGATGCATCTGCCAGAGCGGATCAAACAAATGCGGGAGCGATTCCTGCGCGATGCCCATGCCGTTGTCGCGCACGACGAGCTCCACATAACCGGCGCGACCGTGACACTCCACGATGATGTTGCCGCCTGCGTGCGTATACGCGAGCGCGTGTGCGAGCAGGTTCTGAACAACCTGGCGCAAGCGCTCCGCATCGCCATCGAGCGGCCCCGCCGCGGAATCTATGAACGATTCGAGACGCACCCGTTTCACTGCGGCCACGGCGCGAATGGCATCGATCTCGGCGCACATGATCGCGGAGAGCGAGTCGATGCGATTGCGCTCGATGTCGAAGCAGCCCGCGGTGATGCGTGAGACGTCGTGCACCTGGTCGATGAGCCGATGCTGCTCGCGGGTGCTGGCACGAATGATTTCCAGCGCGCGGCGTGCTTCCTCGCCCGCGACGTTCTGGTCCTTCAGCCGCGAGATGGTGTTCACCATCACGTTGAGCGGATTGCGCAGCGAATTCGCAAGCATCAGCACCAGCTCTTCCTTGAAGAAGCCCTTTTGCTCGGCCACCTCACGCGCCGCGCGCTCGGCACGGCGCAGGCGAATGCGCGCGAGTTGCACGGCCACTCGCGACGTGAGCTCCCGTGCCGAGAACGGCTTCGGCAAGTAGTCGTCGGCGCCGGCGTTCAACGCATCGATGGACGCGTCTTCGTTGGCGCGCGCGGACAACACCATGACAGGAAGGTCGGCGAGCTTCGGGTCGTCGCGTAACGCGGCGAGCAGCGACAGGCCGTCGAGGCCTGGCATCATCAGGTCCGCGATGACGAGGTCTGGCGCGGACTTGCGAATGCGCGTGAGCGCAGCCATGCCGTCCGTCGCCGTCTCCACCTTCCATTGGTCCTGAAGAATGCGCCTCAGGTAACGACGCATGTCTGCGTTGTCATCGACCACCAGTATTCTTTCGGCGCCATCTGGCACGGCACGCTTCGCGGCCGGCAGCGGCTTCGCGTTGATGCGCACGAGCAGAGATTCGTCCGACTCTTCCACCCACCCCGAAATTTCCTCGACAAATGACGCCGCCCCGGAAGCAACGCTTTGACGACGAGTCACAGACACATGGTCTGCGGGAAGATGCTTCGCTCCACGATGCATGCGCACGGTAACGGTGGTGCCTTGGTCAACCTCGCTGACCAGCGAAATGGTCCCGCCATGCAGCTTCACCAACTCCTGCACCAGTGACAGGCCGATGCCCGAGCCTTCGGCGGACCGCGCACGCTCCGTACGCCCGCGATGAAACCGTTCGAACACGAGTGGGATATCGTCGGCCGCGATTCCGCAGCCGGTGTCCTTCACTGAGAGAACGGCCCACGCTGCCTCGAGTTGCAGCCGGACGCGCACCTCGCCCACCAGCGTGAATTTGAATGCGTTCGACAACAGGTTGAGGACGATCTTTTCCCACATGTCGCGATCTACATAGACCGGCTCGGCCAGCTGCGGCGATTCGACGACCAGCCCGACTTTCGCGCGCTCGAACGTGGAGCGGAACAGGCTGGCGAGGTCTGCTGTGAGCGTGCCGATGTCCGTGGCCTCGAAGGCTGCCTGCACCCGCCCCGCCTCCACCCGCGAAAAGTCGAGTAGCGACTGCACCAGCTTCAACAATCGCGTGGCCGCGCGGCGAGATGTTTGAAGCAGCTCGCGGTCGCTGTCCGGCAACGAGCGGCGCGCCAACACGTCATCCAGCGGGCTCAGCAGCAGCGTGAGCGGCGTGCGGAACTCATGACTGACGTCGCTCAGAAAGAGAGTCTTCGCACGATCCAGCTTGGCCAGCGCCTCGGCACGCTCGCGCGTTCGCTGTTTCACCATCGCGTTCGCGATGGCCGTCGTCAGGCGGGCGGCCACAGCGCCCGAGAGCCTGCGGCCCTCGGCCGCAGGCCGCATGGGATTCGTGCCCATCACGAGCACGCCGCCGACGCCGCCTGACGGGTCGGCGAGGGGCACCGTGACGACGAGTTGCGGAGCGAATGCCGGGTCTCGCAGATGCGGCGCAATCCGCGCGCGCATGCCCAGCGTTTCCACCGACGACTGCGTTGAGACCGCAATGGCAACCTGCCATGGGCTCGACCCGCTCTCCTCCAGCAGCGACACGAGCTCTGGCGCAATCTCCGGCGCCATGTTCGTGAGCCCAGAATGAGCTGCGAGACGGGCGTGGAGCCCGTCGGGCTCCACGAGGTACATGAGCGTGAAAGGCAGATCGCGCAGGTAGTGATTCGTGACCTCAGCGGCCATGCGGCACGCTTCTTCCGTGGTCTCCGCCGGAAAACAGCGGGTCGCCAGGGCATCCAGGCACTCGACCAGGCGCGCGACCAGCACTTTCTCCGTGGTCTCACGCAGAGGCACCAGCAACGCGGTGGGCTTGCGGTTGTCCTCGCGAATGGCGCTGACAGCAAATGCCATGTGCGTCTCTTCGGGATACCCGTTGCGCTCGAGCGGCAGGTACAGGTCATCGGAGCCAGCAGGCTGCCCCGTGCGCAGCACATGCTCGACCATCGGCTTGATGATGCCGGACCAGATTTCCGGCCACTCGGCCGCCGCTCCCCTGCCAAGGCATTGCGGGTGCTTGCCACCCACCACGGGAATGCAGGCGTCGTTGTAGACCATCAGCATTTCTTCGCCCAGCAGCACCACCATGGGCACGAACGAGTCGAGACACATGCGCAGGGCAGCCCGCCAGGTGCCGGGCCAGGTGTCGGGTGTGCCGACCGAGGTGCTGGCCCAGTCGTATTTGCGGAGCAGGCCATCCATGACACTGTCGCCCACGAAGGGCGGCACGGCTGCGGAGCGTGATTTCACAAACGTCCTTTTCCCGTCTTCCCTGCGGCATTCGCGCCCGTTACGTCGCCGGGCGGCTTCCTCACGCCGCGTTGAATTTGGGCTGCAGCATCCGTTGCGTGTTGGCCGCAGGAGCGTCCAGGTCGGTATCCATCAATGAGAAATCCGGTTCGCGCGGAATGCCGAGGATAGCCCGGCGCAGTTCGTTTACCTGGCCTTTCAGCAAGGGCAGCAGTGTACTCAGGGTATCGCCGTCCTTGTACTGCTCGGGAGACAAGGCCGTGCCACAAAAGGAGCGGAAGTAGTCCGCGTAGAGCTGCTCGTAGCGCCAGAGTGGCTCGCCGACGGCGCGATCTTCCATGAGCCGCAAGCCAAGGTGGCGCGAGCACAGCAGGCTCGAGAGGGAGCGAACGTAGTTCGCATGCTCTTTCAGCACGGCATTGGCGTAATCGTGCGCGCCGAACACGAGCGCGAACACGGCGTGACGGTTGCGGCCCGTGATTTTTTCCTGGCGCAGGTATTCGAACATGGCCTTGCGGTGGACCAGCCCGAAGCAGACCCGGCGTAAGGCCGCAGCCTGCGGCTGGCCACGCGACGCGGCGGCCACTCCGCGCATGAGGCGTGCGTGCTCGGCTTCCCAGTGCTGGTAGAGGCGAGTGTCATCGAGCAGGCGGCGCGCGATCTGCGACTGCGCGGGCGCGCCCTCGCGCGCGATATCGGCGAGCCTGTGTTCCGACTCATCCATGAGGCGGCCAAGCGAAATTCCCGGAGTGCGCATCGATCTTTCCCCGTGACCCAAAAGCCCTTACAGGCAAACCGAGCGTTTTTCAGCGGCGATCTTCCCGGCGGTTCTCCCACAAACCCGCTTCTTCTGGTCGCGGAACGATATACGTGCCCCGCGTGACAATCCAGAGAAAATCACGCCGGAACGGGCCGCGTCGATTTAGATCCGCACCAAAATCGGGCCGTGGCGTCCGAGCCACGCGCGCGCGGCAATCCGCGCTCAGTCACCTGTCAGTGAGCGTCGGGGCCCGGGGACGGTGGCGGGGCCACCTTGCGCATGAGGGGGACAGCCAAGGCGGCGGCGATAAACGCCAGCAGGATCAAGAAGAAGGCGTCGGAATAGGTCTGCACCTGACCCTCGCGCCAGGTGACCGACCAGAGTTGGCGCAGAGATGCCGCGTCTGCTTGCGCCGGGCCGCCCGCAAACGCGAGTGCGTACGCGGACCGGCTGCGCTCCAGAAGCTCGAGCATGGCCGAGTTGGCGTAGGTGAGATGCTCAGCCAGGCGCTGGAAGTGGAGATTGCCGCGGTCGTTCAGGAGGGTGCCGCAGATTGCGATGCCGATGGCGCCTCCGAGATTGCGCATCAGGTTGAACAGGCCCGCCGCCGCATGAGGTCACTTCTTGCGCTACGCATGGCGCGCCTTCTTCTTTGATTTCCTGGCGCGAACGTATTCGCCCCAGGCCAGATCAGCCGCCGGCGCTTCATTGCGGCGCCTGGCTGCGGCGAACTCCAGCCGCCAACGCATGCGTTCGTTGGCCGCGGGCCCGGCCTTGAACACGTAACTGGATGACTCGATGGGCACGCCGGTCTTGCGGGCGACCAGCACCGGATCCGCAAGCTCGCCGGTTTGCGAATTCACCAGCTGCACGCTCTGCCCTTCGGGGGCGAAGTGCCGATTGCCCCAGGCGGTGAGCGCGACGAGCACCGGGCGAAACTCACGCCCGAGATCGGTGAGGACGTATTCATAGCGCGGCGGTCGCTCGCTGTAGCGGCGCTTCTCCAGGAGGCCCGATTCCACCAGCGCCTGCAGGCGCTTCGTGAGCATGTTCGGCGCGATGTCGAGGCTTTTTTGAAACTCATCGAACCGCGACAGGCCGTGGCCGGCGTCGCGAAGAATCAGGATGCTCCACCACTCGCCCACCCGCTCGAGGCTGCGGGCGACGGGGCACTGCATGTTGCCGAAGCTTTTTCGTTGCATGACACGGACTAAAAACAAGTCACTATCGTCATGCAAGTTACTGGGACGTAATGCCGCCGCGGGCGCTTCAAGAATCCCTCAATCGCCCTTCGGCTCAAAATGCTTTTTGTTTTGTTTTTCCGGTAAAGAAAAAACAGAATTCTCAGCCGCCCGGCGACTGAGGGGCTCTTCGAAAAAAACGACTAGAGATCAATCGCGCTTGGCGTAGCTGGGAACCGGGGGCGGGTTGAGGGCCGCGAAACCTCGCTGGTGCCAGTAGGGGTAGATGGGGCGCGTTTCGCTGGCGGCATCGAGCCTGGCCATCTGTGCGGCGTTGAGACTCCACCCCACCGCTCCGAGGTTCTGCCTCAACTGCTCCTCGTTACGCGCGCCCACCACGATGCTGACGACACTCGGCCGCTGCAGAACCCAATTCAGTGCAACCTGAGAAACGGTTTTCCCCAGCTCGTTGGCAATCTGGTCCAGCACATCCACCGTGTCGTAGAGCTTCTCCGACCGCGCACCGGCAAGAAAGTCCGCAGTCGCGAGCCGGCTCGAGGCAGGCAGTGGCTGCCCGCGGCGCATCTTGCCGCTGAGCGCTCCGCCCGCGAGCGCACTCCACACCACCGTGCCCACCTTCTGATCGAGCGCCAACGGCATCAACTCCCATTCAAACTCTCGCGACGCGAGCGAGTAATACGCCTGGTGCGCCACGTAACGCGACCACCCATAGCGCTCGGACACCGACAGCGACTTCATCAAATGCCAGCCCGAGAAATTCGAGCAGCCGATGTAGCGAATCTTTCCCGCGCGAATCAGATCGTCGAGCGCACTCAGCGTCTCGTACACGGGCGACATCGCATCGAACCCGTGCATGTAATAGACATCGATGTAGTCGGTGCCCAGCCGCTTCAAACTCGCCTCGCACGCGTTCACCAGCGCATGGCGTGACGCGCCGGAATCGTTCGGCCCGGTC
>JBDTUL010000407.1:0-5908 GCA_040007735.1 Gammaproteobacteria bacterium
CCGGCAGCGCATCGAATGCCGCATTCACCGGCGCAAATACCGTGAAGGGGCCTTTGCTTTCGAGTGTCTCTACCAGACCGGCTGCTTTCACCGCCGCAACCAGCGTCGTGTGGTCCTTCGAGTTCACGGCGTTCTGCACGATGTTCTTCTGGGGATACATCGCGGCCCCGCCGACGAGCACGTCGGCCGACGCAGCGGTTACAGCAAGCCCGAGTGCAATGGCGCACGCCGCGCCGACGATTCGATTGGCAGGTGACATGATCCGTTCTCCGTTTCTGAGTTGAGTTCGTCACACGTCGCGCGCAGCCACCGGTATCCGAGTTGCGACGCCGAGGCCCCGTTGCGTGTGCTGGCGGTATACGGGAAGGCGCCGCGTGCAGATGCACGCATCCGCCCGGGCAGCCGTGCCGTAAACCTAAGTTGAAAGGAACCGATGTGCACGCTCGCAAGAGCACGGCCTGGCAGGGTCCGGCGCGCAGGGTTGGCGCGCCGGACCCTTGCCATTGTCGTTACATTGGGTTTCGCTTCACAGCAGTGGTGTGCTCCGCTCTCAGCCGCCCGGCGATTGGGCTCTTGATTGCTGAGGGCGGCCAAAAAAGAGCCCTCAATCGCCGGGCGGCCAAGAGCGAATCACTTCAAGTGCGCTCAGGCTGCGCGGGTGGTGAACGCCTCGGCGTGGACCGCGCCAGCAACACCCCTGCAAGCGCGAACGCAAATCCAACAAACTGAACAGGCGACAACCGCTCCCCAAAAAACGCATACGCCTGCACAGCCGCCAACGGCGGCACCAGCAGAATCAACGCCGTCACTTTGGCCGCATCACCCTTGCGCATCATCCATATCAAAAGCGTAGTCCCTATCACTGAAGGAACCAGCACGGCCCAAGCCAGCGCGCCCCACAGAATCGGCGTGTTATCCCAGTGCTCGTTACCGCCAACCACGGTGAAAAGAACGGCAACCGCCGCTCCACCCACATTCTGAATACTCGCCGCGGCACGAATATCTGCCGACGCAAGCCACTTCTGGACAAGCGCTCCAGCGGTAATCGCAATCACACTGAGAAGGGCAGCCGTCACAGGCAGCACCGTGAGCGACCCCACGCCGGTGATCGCAAGCTTCGGTGCAAGCACCAACGCCACGCCAGCGAACCCAATGACAAGCCCCACCCACGTGCGCGTACCGAGCTTCGTGCCCACTGCGACGACGAGATACAGCGCAGTGAACAGTGGTTGAAGCGCGCCGAGCAGCGCCATCACGCCTGCTGCCATTCCGCGCGCGATGGCCCAATAGCTGGCGCAAAGGTAAACGCCTTGCATCAGCACGCCCGCGAGCAGGTGCGGGCCCAATTCCTTACCGCGTGGCCAGCGGGCCCCCATGGCCAGGGCGCCAAGGCCCATCACCAGTGCGGTGAGCGTGAAGCGCGCAGTCAGGAAAAGCTGGAGATCGACGTGCGGGGAGACCGCCTTGGCGACGATGAAGCCCGTCGACCAGATGAGGACGAACAGGACTGGAATACCAAATCGGAGCATGAGCGGGCAGTTCGGTGGCAGGCAAGTGGCGCGCCTGAACATCGCGATCACGCTTATCGGCGCTGGGGCAGCGCCGGAATACTACAAGCTTTAGCGCTTGCCGGCGTCGCCCCCTGCAACCGCACCGGCTCCCATATCGCGCAGGGACTCGTTGATCACGGCAGCATCCGTGACCGAATCCGGCTCGCCCGCCGCCAGTTTTTCGGCATGCTCGAAGAGCTTGTGAAACAGCCCGGCCTGGTCCACGGGCGCACGCAAGGTGATTTGCGGAGTGGCCCGGAAACGTGCGGCCCACGCGCCGCGCACCTCGCCCCAGAACTTGCGAGTACGCTCGAAGTATTCGTCCGCCGCGCCGAAGTCGGGCGCCTGCAGCCGCTCGTAGCGCGCCACGCCGTATTCCCGCGAGAGGTAAGGCTGGTCTGCCGCAAGCTGCCGAGCATCGTTCAGCACGGCCTTGAGGTTGTTCTCTTCCTGCACCCAGCCGGTAGCGGTGATGGTGTGACGATTGGTGCCGATGAGCACCTGATAGTCCTTACGCACGCTCCACTCGCGCCGGGGCAGCGGGCGCCACGTGTCCCCGCTGATCCACGTTGAAAAGCTCGGCGAGTGGTCCCATTTGCCGAGGCTTGCGTAACGCGGCGACTCGTCCACCTGATACACCGTCTGGGACCATTGCCCCGCCACGGCCCGGGCGTTCAGCACGCGCCGGCCCCAGCGGTCCCGGCCGCCGTACTCGATGACTTCGCTCGGCTGGTACTGCCAGTCCTGCCGCCAGTGCTTGGTGACCATCGGCTCGCTGAGCTTGCCGTCCTTGTCCACGATGCGCATGGCCAGGATGTGCGACAGGCTGATGAGCTTGCCCTCGTCGTGGTCCACATAGACGCGCTCCGTGCCCCACGACTGGTAGGGCCGGTCGCGCTTCGCATCCGCGCGGAAGGGCACCACCTCGAGAAAATCGAACGTCACGCGATAGGAGCCGGCCATGGCCAGGATGGCGCGCCGGTCGCGCTCGAAAGCCGACAGGTTGGGCTGCTGAAGCGCCCGCCACGCCTCGGATTCCGTGCGATCGAGCGTGAGCTCCGGCCCGCGCGTGGTGCCGCCCCGGGGCGCGAGCGCCGGGTCGGACGAAAGCGGCCACGAGAACGTGTAGCGGGAGTTGGGGTCGGCGGGTTTGGCCGTTTCTTCCGCCTTCACCGTCAACGCGATGAGCGCGCCGACAACGGCGATGGCCACGAAACCCAGCGCGGTCAGGATGCGCGTGGCCCGGTCGAGCCACAAAGAGGGCGCGGATTTCACTTCGAAGGCCACCTGTTCATTGGGGGTGCGGACTTGTTGGGTCGAGCGGAGCAGCCGCGCCGGGAGATGCGGGTGGCGGGGTGGTACAGATAATAGTCATTCTCATTTGGAGAGACAAGCGGTGGAGACGTCGCACGCGGCATGCCTGTACTCTGCGCCGCTCGAAACGCGACCGCGGAGCTTGGGTGTCCCAGTCAGAAAACGGCAATCGACTCGACCGGCCTGTCGATCAGAAATACGACCACGTCCTGGGTCCCGGCAATGCCGAAATCACGCTCGTCGAATATGGCAGCTACGCTTGCCCGCATTGCCGGGCGGCCAATGAGCGCATCTCACAAGTACGCGACCGGTTCGGTGCCCGGATGCGCTACGTGTTCCGGCATCGCCCCATCAGCGGCAGCGACCTGGCGCGTCGGGCGGCTGAGCTCGCCGAGCACACGAACGATCCCGAGCGCTTCTGGGAAGCGCACATCGCGCTGATGACGCGGTCGGAAGCGCTGAGCGAGGACGACCTGCGCGTAGTCGCAACCGACCTCGGCCTGGATAGTGAAGAAGAACGGCTGCGCACGGAAGCGAGCCGCCGCGCGAAAGAGCGCGTGGAGAGCGACGAACGCGAGGCGCGAGCGAGCGGCGTGCGCTTCACACCCACGTTCTTCATCAACAACCGTCGCTACGACGGCCCCTGGGACGAGAGCTCGTTCGAAGATGCGATGCTGGGTTCGCTGGGCCACCGCGTTCGCTCGGCGGCGCTCGACTTTGCGAGCTGGGCGCCTTCTGCCGGCCTGCTGTTGCTGTTCACGTCGATCCTCGCTGTGATCCTGACGAATTCGACGTGGGGTCCGGCGTTCGCCTTGTTCTGGGAACAGAAGTGGGGCCTGGTCACCGGCAATGGGGATTTCCTGTTATCGCTGCTGCATTGGGTGAACGACGGGCTGCTCACTGTTTTCTTCCTGGTGGTGGGGCTCGAGATAAAACGTGAGTTCACCGTGGGGCATCTGGCGAGCCGGCGCTCCGCGGCTTTGCCGATCGCGGCGGCCATTGGCGGAATGGTCGTGCCCGCGTTGCTGTACACGTCGATCATTCCAGCCGGCCCCTGGGCGCGTGGGTGGGGCGTGCCCATGGCCACGGACACGGCGTTTGCCGTTGCGCTCATCGTCATGATGGGGCGGCGAGTGCCGGTGGAGCTGCGCATTTTTCTCACCGCCGCAGCCATCGTCGATGACATCGGGGCGATCATTGTCGTGGCGCTGTTCTATTCGAATGACCTGCATGGGCTGTATCTCGGCCTGGCAGCTGTCACGGTCGGTGTGCTTGCGTTGCTGAATCGTTCGCGCGTGTATCGCGTGGTGCCTTATCTGATGGTGGGCACCGTGCTCTGGTTCTTCATTCATGAGGGTGGACTGCATGCCACGCTCACTGGCGTGCTGCTTGCCCTGTTCATTCCGACTCGGCCGCCCCCGAACCTGAATGCGTTGATGATCCAGGCGAATTCGATCATCGAATCCGAGGCCGAAGCCGGCGGCGAAGTGTTGCGGCATGGGCCATCGTTGCCGGCCATGCGTGCGCTCGATGCCATTCACGATCGGCTGGAATCCCCTGCGGACCGCATGCTGAGACAGGTTGCGCCGAGGTCGAGTTACGTGGTGCTGCCGCTGTTTGCGCTGGCCAACGCCGGCGTAGTGATGAGCACGAGCGTGCTGGCGGGGCACGAGCCGTTGATGCTGGCGATCCTGTGCGGGTTGGTTATAGGCAAGCCACTGGGTCTGGTGCTCGCGTGCGTGCTCGCCGTGCGGCTGGGTTTTGCGGTGAAGCCGGATGAATATTCCTGGCGTCAGCTCGCTGGCGCGGGGGCGCTCGCTGGAATTGGTTTCACCATGTCGCTCTTCATCGCCGCGCAGGCGATGCCAGAACCGTCTGCGTTTGCTGCTGCGAAGATTGCGGTGTTTGCGGCGTCTGTGTTGTCCGCAGTCATCGGTGTGGCAATTCTCTGGAACGCGAGCCAGCCTCAGGGGCCGGCGGTGGCTCCGATCAATCGCACTTCCTGCTGAGGGAACGGGATCTGGATCTGGTTCTCGCGCATGGCGGTGAGAATGGCCTGGGTGATTTCACCGTGAGCAGCCCTGTAGTCCCGCACAGCCACCCAAGGTTTCACACCGATGCTGATGGACCAGTCGCCCAGCGCCGTGGTTTGAATCAACGGAGCCGGGTCTCTGAGAACTCGCGGATTGTTCTTCAGCACTCCGTCGATCGCCGCCACCGCGGCGTCCAGGTTGGTGTCGTACGCCACGCCCACCGTGATATCGAGCTGCCGGACATTGCCGAAGTTGTGCAGGATTTCGCCTGCGATCTTGCGGTTGGGAATGATGACGAGCGAGCGGTCCGGGTGGCCCAGCGTCGTGGAGAAGAGGGAGATGGCATCGACGCGGCCTTCCTCTGCGGCAATGGAGATGTATTCGCCAACGCGGAAGGGCTTGGTGAAGATGATGGTGAGCCCCGCGGCCACGTTGCTCAACACGCCCTGTAGAGCGAGCGCAATGCCGGCACCGGCGATGCCCAGCCCGGCAATCAGCGGCAGCAATTCCACGCCCAGGTTTTGCAGGGCGATCACCACGAAGAGCAGCATCACGAGCGCGCGCCCAATCCTCATGAGCAGCAGCCGCACCGGCGGTTCCAGCTCGATGTGCTGGAGCGCGCGGGCCAGCCCCCGTCCTGCATATCGGCTGATCACCACGCCGAGCCCCAATATCAGCAGGGCCGTGAAGAGCCTCGGCCCGAACCGAAGCGCGAGATCGATGGCCGTGTGGCGCACCTGCTCGATCGAGTCGATGGATTCATTCATCGCGATTTACCCATGTGTGTCCCTGTGCCAATAAAAACACACTCCGGGCCCCTGTGCGGGTGAGTCGCCGGGTCCCGGTGCCGCTGTGCCGCTGTGCCGCTGCGGCGCTGTGGCGCTGAGCGGCGAATCCTGATTCCTGATCTCAGCCGCCCGGCGATTGAAGGCTCCTTATCCAGAGGAACCCGCCCCACGCACCAGATCGACAAGCGCCAGCGCATCCACGGGAATCGCGTCTGCTCGCCAC